>JAJHRM010000100.1 GCA_020832965.1 Thermofilum sp.
TAGGGGCCAGCTCGTGGATGTGACAGGGCATGGGACGTACCTCAGGGGCGTGATAACCGCCCAGCAACTAGTAGAGGTGGCGAAGCTCCTGCCAAAGGAGGAGCTGGAGGAGCTGGTCAACAACATCTCACCTATTAAGGACTTCGTCGAGTTGGCAAAAAGGGAGTCGAGCATCCTCTTCCTCATCCACGTGCACGTAGGCGACTGCGTGATTGTAGAGGGCATGCTTATCCCCTGGGACAAAATGGAGTTTGCAAAAGCCGTCATCAGGGACCTCAAAAAACGAGACCTGCATCCCGACGAGGTTTACCCGGCCGTCGAGCTGGATACGGAGGGTGGAAGGATATTCATAGCCCCCCTAATATTTGAGAGTAAAGATGATGATTATGAGGAAGAAAACCTAGGGGACCTCACGTCCGTAGGGGATCTAACCTTCGCCGTGCCCTGGTACGATATATCAACAGAGAATAAGGTTAGGTTAACGCGCAAAGATTTCGAAGCGCTTGTGGCAAAGGGGAAGGGGTACATAAGGCTTTGGTGGGACTAAACCTTAAAAACAAAAACAAATTATATTTTGATACTTAATTGACTACCACGTTGGCTGGGTTCACTTGGTTCCCGTTCTGGTCGTAACAGTAGGCTTTCTCGCAGAAGTTGAAGCATATCACAGGTTTTCCCTTTACCTTGAACTCTACGGGCGTAACTGCTAAAGTAAGACCACCTAGGTTTATGATAGAACAACGTCCTTTGGGTATCATCCCTTGGGATATTACCGTTATCAAGGAAGCCTTTAAGACCTCTGCGACATCAGCTTCGTTTGTCCCCTCCACAGCGACGTTGAAGAGTTTTCCAAGCTCTTTAATTAAACCATAAGCGGTGTCAAACTTTGCCCCTGTAACACTCGCACGCGAGCTTAGGAAGTTTCTGAGCCCACTGTTTACGTACCATATGACCTTTGCTTTTCCTTGCTTTTGGAGGATGCCGTCCTGTATCATCTGCTTGACAGCACGCGGGAAATTATTTGCTAAGTCATGAAGGGCTTTGAGCTCGACCCTGTATGGACCTAGTCGCCCATCGTGTATACGTTTCCCCTTCGCCTCTTCGAGGACATCATCAAGCGTAGTGTGGTATGACTCTCGGAGAACTTTATCGACCTTGTCATAGAGCCCGCTCCCTTTCAGCGCGCGCGCGCGCTCCACTTCCTCATCAGGATTGTCTATTCTTAGACCCTCATGTCCAAGCTCTATGGGCTCAATCTTCTTGCCCTCTCTTCTAAGCACTTCCTTCAAGAAGCCTGCATTATCGTCAACCACTTCGATGATGTATTTCATGCCATTACTGTATACTTCTCTGGGGACTGGGTTTACTGGTCTAGGCTGGTTTCCTGGTTGTGGCTGTGGTGTTGGCTTTGGGAGTGGGGAGGGACCTGGGCTTATGGGTGGCTGGGGGCCGGGTAGAGGGGCTGTGGAAAAGGAGAGGGTGACGGACCTACGGGAGGCGGAGGAAGTGGCTGGTTTAGTGGTTTCCTAGGGGTCGAGGTCGGGAGTAAACTAGTGGTTTCCTGGTGACCGGGGGCTGGTGGTAGTCATCGTCTAGGGATGAGTAGCGCCTGTAGCCCCAGGGTAGTGCTTGTACAACTAGGGCGTAAGCCAGAATTGCGGTGATGACGAGGAATGCCGCCACCCTCAACACTAGGTTTCTGTCCTTCATCAGCCTGGTAGAACCCGGCACAGCCGAAAAGGCTTTTTCAATTAGATGGGCGAAAGTAAAGCTTAAAAGGATTAGACGCAGAAGCTTGTAACCGAGAAGCTACTGATGGCTCCGCCAGCACTAACGTTGCATAAAAGCGAGGCTAGATTTCGGAAACGGGTACTGCCTCCCTTATTTGTCGTGCAGGAGGCCTTTGCTCTGGAACACCATTTAGGTTTATGTACGCCTCGGCAATAGCCTCCCCGAGCCTTGTCAGCCTTACTACCCTCGACTTCCCGTTCAGCTCCCTCACCAGCAGACCCTTCTCCTCCATTTCCTTTATCAAGCGGCTATACGTCGCCTTGACAACCTGATCCCTCCAGTTCTCGTTCATCCACTGAATCAGCTGGGTAAGGCTACTCGCAGACCCATTCTTGAGGTAAAGCACCTCTAGTATCCTCATTTCCTTTTCAAGGTTTTTATCCTCCTCGGTACTCCGCTCCTTCCTTTGCTCCCTCTTTTTGATTCTCTTGCTCTCGTCAAGCAACAAGTCTATGCCTGGCTTCTCTATCTGCTGGACAGCTCCTGGGCTACTAGAAGCCCTAAGACTATCCTTTTTAGCTATGAACCTCGCAAATTCCGGCGTATCGGGGTCAGGTATAAATTCGCCCAACTGTTCGGGCTGAACCGCGTAGAGCCCGCTCCTAGGAAACATCATAGAAACACTAGTAACACACGCAACCATCAATGGAGGCATATCAGTGATGTCTATCAGGGTCTCCTTTTCCCTCTCGACCCACAAGACCTGGTAAAATTTGCTATACACACTCTGCTGGTTCAGCGGATTAACCTTGACAGTTACCGGCTGGAAGAATGAGAGCTTCTCGGCAAGCCTCTTCACATTGTAGCGCGACACGGCACCGTACCGGTCAGGCTTCTCGTCGTAGAAAAGGTAGACTCGCTCAATTGGATACTTCAGCCTGACTCGCTCGAAGCCCTCCAGTATCAGGTTTGGGTGGAAGCCTACGTAGTGCAGTGTAACTACCATTGGTACGCCACTTCTGCCTCTATAACTAATTCACGTTACCAGTATATATACTTAGTGTTATGATTGTTGGGAAGTGTTTATGGTAACATTTTATTGCAACTATTTTCCCAGCTCCTCTCATCTATCCCTAGTAACAAAAAAATGCTACCATAATACCACTATAATACGAAGATATTGACTGTTTTCTGTAGACTTGTCCGCGTTATTCTCGCGCCCTTTATAAGAGATGGAGCACGGGTGGAACATGAGCGTATATGGCGTCCTTGACTAGGGCTGGCTACCTTGATGTTGATGTGGAAATGCTTGTGGAGAGGGTTAACCAGATATATAGGCAGAGGGGGGGCTACGTCCAGCTCACTCTTACTGGCGAACTTGTAGCCCCATACCCCTACTTCAGGTTCGACGGCAGGGTTGTGAAGGGTCCACCCATATCTGAGGCTAGGTTCAGGGCTATCGAGGAGGTTCCACACAGGGAGACAGTTGTGTCTGTTGACGCTGCGGCCCGCATACTTTTCGATGCTGGGAGCTTTAAGATCGTCTCTGCCAAGGTTGCTGGAGGGGCGTGGAGGGGCGTCGAGCGCTTAAGGTTGATGGATACTGTTAAGAGGATTAGGGTGGTCGAGAGTCTAGACGAGGCTGCTGACTGGCTTGCAGAGATCGAGCTGGAGGCTGTAATTAATCTTGTGAAGAGCTACTCGGGGGCGTTGGTGCTCCTTGATAGGCCCCTAGTCTTTAGGGGCGGCTCGCTTTCTGGTAAGTTGTTCAGGCGCCTAGTTGAGAAGGATTGGAGGGTTGTCGGTTTGCCGAAGAGTAGCAGTGTTAGGCTTTCCAGTGGGGAGAGCGCACTGGGCTACGTTTCCAGGCTCGGTGGGAGGATTTTCAGGGACATGGCGTGGAGCTATTATCCACTGATCGAGGACGAGAAGCTAGGTGTGGGGATAGGCGTGGTTAAGCTTTCTCCTAGTGGCCCGGCTTTCCGGCTGGATGTCACCTGGGAAATTGCCCTCCGCGTGGACTTCGACTACCTTGCCGGAATGCTCGCCTACCTGCAGGACTTCTCCTCGCCAGGCTACCCGCTGCCGCTGAAGATCGTGCATAACCTCTCGCGGATAAGCGACGACGAGCTCTCCCTCGACAGGGAGCTACTGCTGGAGGAGCTCGGCGCGGGCAGGGCGTCCGTCGCCTCGAAGCTGCTGGAGGATAGCAGGGGGGCGGAGTTCAAGGCGAAGTACCTGTGGGGTGGTGTTCCTTGAAGCTCGGGGTGGTCGTTTGGGCTGAGGGCGTGACAGTGAAGTTCAGGATTGCGCAGGGGGCGGTCGTCGAGAGGGGGATGCTTGTTAAGGTTGCTGGGAAGGGTAGGACTTACATACTGAAGGTTGTTGACTTCAAGCCTGAGAGCCTCCTCACCCCAGCGGAGGTGGCGGTCATCAGTAGCAGGGCTGACAGAGGCGAGGGGGTGCAGCTGAGGGAGAAGGACCTGAGGCTTTACGACACGGCGATCTCAACGATCGTTGTGCAGATCGACGAGGACGGCGAGGTCCACGGGCCGAGCAGCGTCCCCCCTCTCTTCTCGGCCGTCGAGGAGCTGGAGGAGGGGGATCTGAGGGCCTTGAGGCTTCACATGGGGGACATCCCGATCGGGAAGGTAAGGTTTGGCCACAAAGTCGTAGATGTGGAGGTGGCTCTCGACGGCTCTAAGACTATCCCCCACCACGTGCTCGTCGTCGGCGGGACTGGCGCGGGTAAGAGCAACTTCGGGAGGGTGCTTGCAGGCTCGATCATGCATACGAGGGGCAGGTACAGCCTGGTGATCTTCGACTGTGAGAGCGAGTACCTGCTGGGCTCAAAACCCGGCGAGATGGGGCTTGCGCACTTGCCCCTCTCGGAGGAGTACCTCTTCCTCGTCACAGACAGGGTTCAGAGACCAGGAAGGGTCAGGGTAGAGCTGCCGGGGCTCGGGGAGGAGAGGAGCATCCCCGCCTACCCACTGAAGCTGGACATCTCTCGCCTCAGGCCGAGCGACTTCACCCTCACGGGTGAGTTCTCGGGGCCGCAGGAGGAGCTTCTCTGGGTGGCTTACAGGCAGTTCGGCGAGGAATGGGTCCACTACCTGGTCTCGGGCGAGGGCAGGGCTCTCTACTCCAGGCTCGGGAGGATGTCGGGCGTGAACACGATAAACGTCGCTAAGCGCAAGGTGAGGTACCTCACCGGTGACGGGGACATCTTCTGCAGGGACTGCGGCTACGACCTGGCAGGCGCGGTGCTCTCGATGGTCGCGAGGGGGAGGGTCGTCCTAGTCGAGACGCCCTTCGCCACGGAGGGCGAGGAGAAACTCCTGGCAACCGTGGTTGCGGAGAGGATTTTCAGAGCGTACGAGAAGATGAGGAAGGAGCTCCCGGAGAAGTGGAGCCAGCTCCCGCCGGTGCTCATCATGGTTGAGGAGGCACACCGCTACCTCGGCTCTCAGGTCCTAGGGGGGAAGGGGGAGGTGAGGGAGAACATCTTCACGGTCATCGCGAAGAGGGGCAGGAAGTACAAGGTGGGCGGGCTCTACATCACCCAGATGCCAAGCGAGCTCATGGACGCGGTGGTGAGGCAGTCCCTGACAAAGGTCATCCTCTCGCTACCCACGAGGCCGGACTACTCAACCATGATAAGCCACAGCCCCTACCTGGACGACGCCGAGGCGGAGATCAAGACGCTTGACAGGGGAGAAGCAGTGGTGGTAAGCCAGCCGAGTGGCTTCAGGCTTGCGGTCTCCACCAAGATTTACCAGTTCGAGGAGTATGCCTTGAGGCTAATACAGGAAGAGAGGCTGATGCTGCAACAGAAGGCGGCTTAAGTGTCTGGCTCCGCGCTTTCCTGAGGAGCTCCGTTAGCTCCTGTTGTATTTGCATGTCTTCCTGAAAAAATTTCGACGACACAAAACGAGAGCTGAAGGTATTATAGGGCATAAATTAATAGCCATCTCTCTAATCCTAGCTCTAAAACAAAAAGGAGAATACGCTTCCTTTTTAGAGATAAAAAGAGAATTCTTTTGCTCTTTCTTTTATTTCTCTTAAAGCGTTAAGACTTTAACCCCCAGCATTTCCGCAGCTTCAGCCTGTGTACTGTCGCATGTCACAAGTTCTAAGTTTTTCTTTTTAGCCAATGCAATAAACAGTGCATCATAAATCGTTATATTGGCTTTTACTGCCATTTCGAGAGCGTCCAGGAGGTAGTTTTCCTGGGATTCCACGCGTAAGGCCTTGCTCTCCACTATATCCTTAATGATTTCTCGTGCAGTGTCATGACTCATCTGGTTTCTCATAACCTTTTTCCATAAGGCGTTGGCAAGCTCCTTTGTGGATAAATCTAGTGTAAGTATGCCTTCCAGCATTACTAGTTAACCCTCTCCCACCCGGGCACCCTAGAGAAATACTTGACAAGGGCAGAGGAATCAATGACTCCCACGGTCCTCCCTCACACTTCCAACGGCAAAGCCTTCACGGCTAGGCTTCACACCAGCGAGAAGCCTATCCCACTTTTCAATCTGTCTCCGAAGCTTTACTTTCCAGGCGAGCTCCTCCAAAAACACTCTAACCTCCCTGCCAACATCAACGCCCCCTCTTCCAGAATCTCCTTAACTTCCCTAGGGATCCTTACACTTATAACTGAGCTCATCCCCCTCCTGTGTACAATATTGTAAACAATCTTATATACGTTACTGTAGCGCTGGCATACTTTTAAAAAATAATAATGATCCAAGCGCGACAGTAAATAATGCAATTGCAGGTCGTGCCAGGGACAAAAACCAAACACGGGAGGTGCCTGCCGTCTAGACGACCCACATTGGCGCGCTAGCATTATAACACCAAGACACAAAGCAAAACAATAACTGCACGTCGAGAAACATCCAAAACAGGGATAAATTGTGCGGTGAAGATAAAAACCATTAACAATCTTTTTTAGGTGCGGTAACATTCAAACAATAGAGGTGAATGTGATCCATGAGCTCCCAGCTCAAGCAGAGACTCCTAAAGCTCCTAAAGGAGGATGAAGAGTTCAGATATGCCGTAGCCGGGCTCCTCGGCCTAGAAGAAATACTGAAAAGGCTCGACAGACACGAAGAGCAACTCGTCAAGCTAAGGGAGGACATGAACAGGGGATTTGAACTCATTGAGAGAAGGATATCAGCGTTGGGGGCAAGATGGGGAATCCAGACCGAGGAAGCATTCAGAGAAGCACTAAAGGGAATACTTGAGAAAGAATTCGGCGTAAAGGTAGAAAGATGGGTCGCGAAAGACACAGAGGGAACAGTCTACGATTACCCAAGCGATGTAGAAATAGACATGGCCGTAAAGGATGACAAAACCATCCTAATAGAGATATCCTCCCATATAAAAGCATCCGACATCCCAATCTTCAGGAGAAAAGCCCAATTCTACGAAAAAGCAACAGGCAAAAAACCAGGCAGACTAATAATTGTCACCCCCTACGCCGACGAAAAAGCTATCGAAATAGCAAAAAAATTCGGAATAGAGATATACACAAAAGCATAATGCCACGGCACACGCGTGCGCCGTTTTCCCGTGCAAGACTATGGACGGAATGTTATACAAGGAGGGATAGCGATAGCCCACGCCAAGAAAGCGCGCGCGTAGACAAAGTTGCTCGCACGTAGTAAAAAGGTGTTAGAAGAGCGGAAGCATTGGAAGCGACAGGAGGACAAGTATTGTCCCGTATATTGTGATAACGTAGATTATTTCTCTTTTGCTTTCCGGCCACTCCTTTTTCAGGATGAGCCTGGCGGGAAACGTTACCAGGCTGGAGATGTCTCTGAGGAGGGGGATCATGAATGCTGTTCTGCTACGGTACTCTAGGTATTTCTCCCCATACCTCCTAGTCATCGCGTTTTCCTCCATCGCGGCGGTTGAGACAATCGCCAGAGCCAGCAGGAGCCATGGGAGGCTTGGGGGCGGGATATAGCCTCCCATGGGAGAGCCGAGGATGGAGGTGAGCATTAGGAGACCGTAGCTCCATAGCAGGAAGCCAAGGTACTGGGGGTGTCTCGAGTACCTGTAGATCCAGAAGGTCACGAGCCCGACGCCCATGAACTTCCCGTAGAGCCACGCCGTAGCTCCCAGGAAGAAGACGAAGAGCCCGGCACCCATAACGATGAAGCTTAGCGGGATCCATGCATCGATGCCTAGGAGACGGAAGAGTGCCACTAGCGCTATGTAAGGTAAGTAGACTATGCCCCCGAGCTTTAGGATCGCTGGTGAGGCGTCAAGCATTAGGATGCCGATGCCGGCTAGGAAGAACATCGAGTGCACCTAGGACAGTCAGCCTCCACCTATTGATCACGAAGCCGGTTATCATCAAGCTCAGCACGCATAAGAAAGCAACGTAGCCGAGCGGCCTGAGAGCCTGGACCAGCTCCTGAGCCTTGCCCCACTCGAAAGTTAAGCCGTAATCTGGGAAAAACTGCTTAAGGAGGCTGTCGGTCGCAATGGGGATCTCAACCGTGGCGTAAACAAGTGCGCTCGTGAACAGTGCGGACAATACGAGGGCAGCGAGTAAGCTTTGCCTATGCCCCATCCTTCTCCTAAAAGTTTACACGTAGAGGTATTTAACTTTAATCTTGGCAACCATGTTAGTTGCAGAGGCGAAACATTAGCGCGCGCTGAATTTAAAAGAGAAGTTGTCGCTGTCTTCAGATCCTTTTTAACGCGGAGCTGTGGAAGTCCAGCAAAGGTATATATTCTAGTATTACGTTGTACAACCAATGGTTAAACTTAGGCTGAAGGTGGGTCCAAAGGGTCAGGTAGTTATCCCAAAGGTTCTGCGGGAGAAGTACGGCATTAGGGAAAACGGCTACGTCCTCGTGGAGGCTAGGGAGAACGAGCTCGCCATAGTGAAGGCACCGGGCATCGAGGAGACCCTTGGATGGATCAGGCAGAGGAGAGAAAAGCTGAGGGCGAAACAAGCCAAGCTAGGAGAGCTCGCGGAAGTAGACCTCGAGGAAGAGTTCAATGAAGATATTTATTGACGCCAGCCTCCTCATATACCTAAACGCACCTATGCCAGATGAACAGGCACAACTAGTAGAAAACTTCTGGAAAAATATCCTAACCGAGCACAAGGGCTACACAAACATACTAGTCCTAGACGAAGTAGTCTACATCTCGAGGAAGAAATACCAGGTCCCAGCAGAAGAAACCCTAGCATTCCTAGACCACGCAGTGCTGCCGTACCTCAAGCTACTACCACTAGGACCCGAGCTCTACCCCTACTTCAAGCACTACTTAGAAAAATACCACCTCAAGCCCTCCGACGCAATACACGCAGCCACAATCAACAAGTAC
>JAJHRM010000101.1 GCA_020832965.1 Thermofilum sp.
CGCTGGTCATCACGTGGGACTTCCGGGGCGAGGACGCGCTGGGCGGCCTCAGGGTGAGGTACGTGCCGCTCTGGCTGTGGCTCCTCGAGCCGGAGAAGCACCTCCCCCCGAGCTAGAGGGCCCGCTGACCGGCCGCTTGAGCCGCTATCGCGGCGGAGACGGCCTTCCAGTGCAGCTCGGCGGCCCTCCTCTTGACCTCGGTCTTCTCGGGGGTGGATTAGCGGCGTGAAGAAGTCGTCTTCCCGCCTCAGTCTCATCCCCCTCAGGGGAGCAGGACGTGCATGTAAACGGACGTGCCCTCGTCGAGGTAGTGAAGCAGCTTCAGCACCACGCGCTAGATGAAGAAGCCTCTGAGCCCCCTCTCCGGCACAGGGGCGTACCTGAGCGCACGAGCGTATCCTTGTCCCAGAAGTGCATCGAGCTGTCGGTGAAAGTCGTATCCCTCTTCCTCCTCGCCGGGGAGCCGCACGCACAGCACCGCTCTAAAAAGTACAAACAGCTTTAAACTCCAATGTACGGGGGCGCACCCGCAGGAAAGCCTCACGGGTCGCGGAAACACGTGTTGACGGACGGCCTAGCGCGCAGCTCATCTGCGCTCCGTCGAAGCGTAATCTGTTGCGCGAGCTGCTTTAACCTCCCGACGCGCCGCTCGGGTGCGCGCCGAGCCTCCTGGCGTCCCTGAACCCCTCCTCCAGCACAGCGTCCTCGTCCACGCTCCCTAGCTCGCTGGAGTACGCCTCCACGGGGTCCACCAGGCCCACGGGGAGCAGCTTGACGGCACCGCCCTCAACCGTCACGAGGTGCTCATCCCCCTCCCCGAGCCCCAGCACCCGCCTAACCTCGGCCGGCAGCTTAAGGACACCGCCCTTGCGCAGCTTGACCTTCATCACGAAGCTCACGCGAAAGCGCGCTATAAAGGTTGGCAGCGCGCTGCGGCGCACTAGAGCTCGGCGCCTCCTACGTTCGCCGGTTCTCCTCAAGCGCGGTTGCGAGAGCCATCGGTACGCGGTTTCAGGAGTCAGTCATCGCAGCAACCGCGGAAATAACTGCTTAGCGCACCCAGAGAGTAAGCGAATCCCCAGTTGAAGCAAGAGAACAGGAGCGCGATCAAAGTCGCGGCGAATGCATGCTCGTGATTTCGAGGTCAGAAGCTCTCGTAAGCTCTCTCCCTTGGTCCGATGAAGTGTATCAATATTTTCCTCTCCTTCCACCTCACCTCATAGATAATCCTTAAGTTTCCGATCCTAATGCGGTAGACGTTCTCGTAACCCCTAAGCTTGACAACATCAAACCTCCTAAAGGGCACGGGGTCCGTTTTCAAAATCATCAAAACTTCCCTGACTTTATTCTTCCTCCTCCGATCCAGCCTCTCGAGGGCTTTCAGAACCCTCCTCTTCGCCTCGATCTCGAACATCGCTGTTTCTCAAGGCTACTCCAAGGCCTTCATGACCTCCTCCTCGCTAACAATCTCATCACTCGCCTCAATCGCCTCTCTCTCATCGTCTAGCGCCTCCTCCACTGGCACGAGCTTCTCCACGAGCTCCTTGTAGAGCAGCCTAAGCTCCCTAAGCTCCTCTCGTATCTCCTCGAGCAGAGTCAAGACGTCCGACACAAGCCTAGATGGGGGGCAAGCCCTTAAACTTTAGCTTGAATCTCCACCGAAGCTCCCGCCCCGCGCCCCTTTCGCCCCCGACACTCCCCGGGACTTCGATGAGCGCGATAACGGAGAGTACAGCGGAAGCTTAACGCGCTTAGGTCGATCGCGCGTTGGGCGCCTCGCCGCCCACGAGCTTCCTCGCCTCCACCAACATCCTCTCGACGCGGCGCACCCTCAGCTCGACGGCCTTCGAGTCTAGCTTCGCCTCGTGGAAGCCCCAGACGTGGAGCGTCCACACGGCGTCCCACGCCGCGCTGAACCAGTCCCCGATCTTCTCTGCTACCGCTTCGACGGCTTTCTCGAGGTCCGTGGCGGTCCACCGGCCCCTCTTCTCAACTCCCTCGAGGATGTCGCTCAAGCCCAGGTGCACCGCCAGCGCTTTCACGGTCTCCTCCGCCGCCTTGTACAGCTTCTCCGAGGCTTGAACGGGGTCCCTCTCGACCAGCGCCTTCCCCTCTTCCAGGTACCTCAGCGCCAGCTCGACCCGCTCCCTAGCCTCGGCCGCGCCCATCCGCCCCTCGAGCGCTCTCCCCGAGCTTAAGCTTTCCGTAGCGCCGCGCGTAGACCCTCTTCCCAGCTATGGTCGCGGCCTCCGAAAGCGCTCTCAAGCACACCCTGCGGAAGCACCGAGGATTCGCTAAACTCGTGGAGGTTGCATCGAGGCACTTGAGAAGATTTACGCTGGGTTGTCGAGACGCTGACGAAGTATACGCGGATTTGCTCGGCACAAAGTACTTCTTAAAGAAGATAGACGAGCTCCACGTTAACGTAGTGGTCGTCAATGATAGGGTGAAAAGGTGAAAAACGGCATTTAATAGGCCCTGAGACATACCGTAGGCTGAGGGAGAGAAGATGGGTGCGTCGTCTCTACTGAGCTTAGACCTCAAGCGGGTGCTATCCAGGGTGGAGGCGCTAACGGGCGTGAAGCTGCCGGGGGAGGTGATCGAGGCTTCCATCGTGCCGGGGGAGGGCGTCCTCCACCTGAGGTTTAGGGAGCCGAGGGGGCTGGAGCTGGGGGAGCCGCTGCACCCGAAGATCCACCTGTACAGGGACAAGGACACGGGCGAAGTGACCGCGATCGAGATTATCGACCCCGAGGAGACCTGAGCACGCTGAAGCGGGCAAGCCTCCGCCGAAGCGCTGGGAGAGCGCCGGTCAAATGGCCAGGAGGCCCACCCTCCGCAAAACCCCCTCTCTGGTGTCCGGCACGTAGCCGGCATCCTCGACGGCGGAGACACCCAGCACCACCCCCTCGCTGAAGCCGAGCGCCTTGAGCCCTTCCTTTACGACCTCGGGGAGCCTGCACACAGCCACCCTCCTCGGGCCGATGTCCGCGTCCTCAATGGCCACGCTGCTGACGTCGGCGAAGCGGCACTCGACGGCCGAGCCAAGGGTGACGATCACCCCCTCGCCGAAGGTCTCCAGCCCAAGCCGCTCCGCCACGCTCTCATCGATTATCACCCCCGTAGCCCCCGTGTCAACCAGCACGACGCCGCTGAACACGCGGTCGCCGTCGCGCAGCTCGACCCTAGCCCTCACGTACACCCCCAGCACCCCGCGGTCAAGGCGGAGCTCGCCGGCAAGAGTCTAGCGCGCTGCCGAAAGCTGAAGAAGAGCCTGCTGAAGAGGGCTGGCGCGAGCGGGCGTCCACGGACCCCAAGGCGGTCTCGTCGCCAGCGCTAGCCGGCACGGCGGGCGCGCCTCAAAGGAGCAGGGCAGCCCCCGTCAGCTTCACCCCCTCCTTCGGGTCTAGCGTTATCCCGTACTTGTCCATGGTGCCCGAGCCCACTATCAGCTCGGGCAGCCGCACCCTCCCGCCCTCCACCTCGATAGCGAACTCGTCTACGACGAACACTGTTTCGGGGAGGTGGAATTCATCCACCACTATGATGAGCTGGGCGTACTTGTCCGCCTGAATGAACTCTCCGTTGATCCAGTAGAGCTTGATAGGTTTTTCGAGCGTCGACCACGCGGCGCCGAAGCTCTCCTCGAAGAACCTCCGCTGGATAACCGTCACTCCGGAGCCCGTATCGAAGAGAGCAGTGCAGCTAGCCTCCTTGCCCAGGAACCTCACCCTCACGCGCTTCAAAGCCCGCATCGGCTCCGCGGAAAACTAAGGCGAGGAAAGATAAACGTTCTGCGCTCCAGCGCCCGCCGCGCTGGCAGCCCCAGGGCGCGCGGCGAACTCGGCGACGTCGCCCGACGCCTCCTCGGACCCCATCGAGTGCATAATGCTCCTCGTTGAGAAGGCGGCAAACACGTTCCTGGGAGTCGGTGAAGGGGGCAAGTACACGCCGTTTGCTTGGACCCTCAGGAAGATCACGAGAGAGTACATCGAAGTGCTGTACCCAGCCCTTAAGGATGAAGAGAAGCGTAAAGCAACGTTCAGCATTCTGGGAGTGAGGGAGCTCTACAGACCTCCCGTAAGGTCGCCCATAGCGGAAAGGCTAGCGCGCTATGGGGTGTGAACGAGAAGTTCAAGTGGATCCCGCAGCAGCTTGAAGGGGGCGAGGTGTTCGTCCACGCGACGAGGGGCGCGGGGGTCGAGGGAGGGCTCGCGCCATTCATAAGAAGGGGGAATGCTACAGTAAAGTATATAAATTTGTTTACAACCTTGTTTACAGGAGAGGTGATGAGCTCAGTTATAAGTGTAAGGGTTCCCCGGGAAGTCAAGGAGATTTTGGAGGAGGGCGGCGTCGATATCAACAGAGAGGTTAGAGCGTTTTTGGAGGAGCTCGCCTGGAAGATAAAGCTCAAGAGGCACATTGAAAAGTGGGACAGGCTTCTCGCCGGTGTCGAGCCTAGCCCTGAAGGCTTTGCTGTCGGAAGCGTGAGGGAGGACCGTGAGAGTCATTGATTCTTCCGCCCTTGTCAAGTACTTTTGTAGGGAGCCAGGATGGGAGAGAGTCGAGCAGGTAATGTTGGAAGGAGTACTCACGCTTGATCTCTCCGCGAAAGAGATTGCCAATGCGTTGTGGAAGAAGGTTGCGAGAAACGAGATGAGCTATGAAGTTGCAATGGAAGTTGTCCGGGACACAGTCGAGAATAAGGCTTTACGCATGGAGCCCCAGGAAAGCTATCTTACGGATGCTTTCAAGATAGCCGTGGAAGCCAAGGTAACGGTCTACGACGCGTTGTTTATCGCGTTGGCTAAAAAGAAAGGATTGGAACTCGTAACGTGTGACGCTACGCAGGCCGAGGCTGCGAAAAGGATGGATGTAAAAGTATTGCTGCTTTGAGATGCAACAGAAGACAGAGTTGCGTGCCTTTTTCATAGTTGGAGGCTTGGGCTGTCCGCTGTTGCGGTGCTAGCCTTTTCTTCTCGTATCACCCTCTGGGCGTATTCTTCGAACTGGTAGATCCCGGTGGAGACTACTAGCCCGAACCCGCTCGGCTGGCTGATTACCACTGCTCCTCCCCCGTCTAGTGTCCTTACTTCTGCCTCTACGTCGTCGAGGTACGGGCTGTGGTTTATTATGCGCGCCGCCTGCTAAGATCCCCCTAAAGATGGGGTTTAAGGTTGATGCGCAATGAGCTAGCACTGGGAAGCAGAACTTAAGATAGCTCTCACGAGAATATATCAGCAGCGTTAACCTGACAGGGCACGTCCTTGATTCAGCGTTTCGCCGGGCAGCTGCCAAAAATAAATGCGGGTTTTTGCTCATCTTCATGTGCCTTCTTACTGGGGGGATGCTGGCAGCATCGATGGCGTGGCGGAGGAAATAGAGAGCATTTTTCTCGGTCGTTTTCGAGCGGTTAAAGGCGAGGGCTGGAGCCTAAGGTATCTGCACAGAGTGGGTCTCAGGAACTTTGTCCGCGAAATTCTAGAGAAAGGCGAGTGCAGGAAGATCGTGCAGATGCCGACAGGCGCGGGAAAGTCCGTTCTGCTGTCTCTTCTAGCGCTCGCAGCCGTGCACCTGCGAGGGCATATCAGGGAGGGTGGTCAACGCAACGTCGTCCTTGTGTTCTCCCCCCTCACAAGGATCAAGTTCCAGCTGTTTGAGCCGCTAGCAATTGCTAGCGGGGCTCGCGAAGGGTTCAAGCAGCCCAGCTTCTTCGTTTACTGCATCAGCAGCGATGCGAAAGCACTTGCCTCGCTACGCACAGAACTCGTCAGGCACGGGATAAAGGGGCGCTGGGTTGGCGACGGCGTGCTCCTCGCCCTCGCCCCTGCCTCGATCCCCCTCTGTGGCACCCGCAGCTTGAGCTATGCTCTCTCGATGATCGTCGACAGGGTGAGGAAATCCGGGAACGAGTACAACCACATCCTTATGCTATGCCCACACGCTCTGAAGAAGCTCAAGCACGCTAAACACCTTTCAACCGTGGAGCGGCAGCTGAGAAGCAGAGTTCTAGCGGTCTTCATCGACGAGGCTCACGTCATGGTGGGCCTTAAGCACAAGCTAGGAAGCCTTATGGCGCAGCTAGCTAAAAGCGCGCCTATAGCCTTGGGGTTCACAGCAACACCGGTCAGGGAGACGTGCACAACGGTCGCTGGGAAACCCTGCTCCCACGACTTACTGCTGCACGGTGAACCGATACTCTCCTACGATTTGATGCTTAGGAGGAAGTGGATAGAACCCAACGAGCAGCCAGTCCTAGTCGATCATCTCGTCGCCCGCTTCTACCGCTCAAACTTCCACCTGCTCAGAGCTCCCGCGCAGCTCAGGGGTGAGCACGACCTCTGGAGGGGTTCCTGCCGCGACAGAGTAAGGGAGTACGCTGAGAGGATGCTGGACGAGCTTGAGAAGCACTTCGGCCTGAACAGGTACGCTTTACCTCGCAGCGTTAAAGTCCTGGTACTCGCTCCTAACACGAGGGAAGCCGACATCTGGGGCGAGGTGCTGAGGGAAAAGCTGAGGAGCGCTGAGCACATTTTCGTCGCGCACTCCAATGTTCCTGATCCGCATGTGAGATCGAGAGATTTGTGAGGAGCAGATCAGGGTTCCTAGTTGCGGTTGACATGGCAAAGCTGGGGTTCGACGACCCCGACCTCGACGCACTGGCCATTGCGAGACCCGTGAGAAGCACAGCCGCCTAAGCACAGATGCATGTGCTACCGTAACAATAACTTATTAAATAAGTAAGTGATCAGTGCTACCCTTGGGAGAGCAATGAGGAACATGGGGCCATCCATAATGAGGAACATACAGTCTTCCCTCAAAAACCTGCTTCCCGTAATAAGCTTTGCCAGACCCTCAGACGTGGACAGGTACCTCAAACTCTACAATATCGACCTTGACTCTGGAAAATATCGATGCGCTATATGTGGGGATGTTATGACGCGTGAAAATATCTATGCCCTTATTGTAAATGGTTCCTCAATAAAACTAATATGCAACAAGCCATCATGTCAAGCTAAATTATCAATAATCCCCCTCGAACATGTTGGATGAAATCTTAAATTTTATCAAGCAAGCGCTCTCATCATTTTCTTCTCTTATAATTGGCATCATAATTGGTTTAGTAGCTTCACCCATAATCAAAAACCTACTCACAGCAATAAGGTTCTTTGTTGCTTTCAAAGATTTAAGAAAGCTTGAGAAAACCTACTCTTCCGCTCTTAATTTTGCAAAAAGAAACCTAAAAGAGTTAGGCCTAATCCTTAACAAGCTACCTGAAGAAATAGTCGTCGAGATGGCATATAAGGATGACGTTGCTTTGTTTTCTAGGTTTCGAGCATTTTTCAAGAAAAATATCATTGGAAAGCTTCGAGGAAAAGAAATCCTCAGTATAACTATTTTCAGCAACATGAGCTATGAAGAACAAATTGCTTTTATCATACAAAAAGCCTTTGAAGCAATGATATCTAGTGAATATGAGAAGGTGCTCGGCGTAGATTTTAGGGACTCTCTAGTAATTTACTACTCATACAAATTTGCATTCTTATCTCAAAGCCTCGTAGGAAAAGGAGTTACGCTGATATTAGAGAGAAAATTTAATGAAGCAAAGTTCAAAGAAATAATTATTAAACTAGATAGTAAAGAACTTGAAGCAAACATTACTCTTAACCCTCCGCCTGAAGTGAGACCACTGCTTGACAGAGTAATAATACCCATTATAGAATTAAAGAGTCAAGAGATTAGCCCTATAAACGACCTTAGTACAATAGAACTGACCCGCAGAGAAATGCAAGAGCTATTAACCAAAATAGCGAAGGGAAAAATAGGGATTCTCTTTATAGGCTCGAGAACTCCAGAGGAATACCTCCAATACGTAAAAAGTAGAATCGATGAATTTGAGGGGGTGCTCATATGTGCTAGAGGAAAGCGCGTAATTCTATGCGACTACCTCGTCCCAGAAATAATCAAGGAATATCAAAGTTCCTTTGGCATAGAAACGCCATACATCAAGACTTTTAAATGTACATTACCAAGCGAAGAAAACAGACCCCTTCTCTACAAGTATGTACTCATATCTAAGCAATCTCTCATATAAATATAGCTCTTCTCCAAAGGAGAATGTTTAGAAAGCCCACGCAGACCCCTGAGCAGCGCAAGTGCGAGGAAGAATAGACCGAGAAAATAGTGGGCAAGCTCGCACGCGGTTACAAGCACCACGGCAAGGTGATGCAAAGAGGCGGAGGAGCTAGAGTTGAAAACACGCGAGCCCCTCAACACGCGCGCGCTGCACTTCCTTCTGGACAGCGCGGACCGGAGGTTGAAGTCGCTTGGGACGTGGATCGCAGAAGCTAGTGCAGAGAGGTTTCTCGAAGACTGTGTGAACTGGGTGGAGGACAAGCTGAGAGTTCAGACCTACAGGTACTTCTTCGGGGAGGGGCTCGGCGAGACTTACACCCTTGTGAGCTACATGCGCCTCCTCCTCGAGAAGCACAGGGCAGCCCTAGCACGGTGCCTGCACTACGTTGTGCTGGAAAACAGGAGCGTGGGCGTGCTCCGGCTTGGCCCCGGCACCCTCGCGCAGCTGCTCTCCGAGCTCTGCAGAAAACACGGCGCGAAGTGCCTCTTCTATGTGGGCGGGTGCGGGAAACTACTGCCAGCAGCCCCCGCAGCGGCAAAGGCCTACAGCCTGCTGAAGAGGGGCGAGGCGGCCACCATCAAGAGCATAGATGGGAAGATAGCGGTCGCCGCGAGCAGCCCGGAGGAGCTCCTAGAGAAACTCCTTCAGCTCCTCTACGGATAAGAGACACTTGCCTCAGCAGGGTTTGATACACCCAATTCTTGCTGTAGTGAGAGTACTCACTACACTCGCGGAAAACCCACAGCTCTGAGGAGTGCTGCAGAACCCTGGTAATCAGATTCGAACAGAGAAGTGAGGAAGAAGTTTTACGAACTCCTACGGGTGCGTGCGCACGCTGGAAATTCTTCCCTTG
>JAJHRM010000102.1 GCA_020832965.1 Thermofilum sp.
GAGAACGCCACGGTCGGCTGCCCCAGGAGTAGGATGTCCACGCCCTTGAGGACGTCTGGGGTTATTGTCGTGGTAATTATTCTCCACTGCACACCAGTGATGTTCCCCAAGATGTAGTTCAGGTACTTATTGCTCTCGCCGTGCCCCAAGTCAACAGCTACGGTTACCGGCTGGGCATAGGTGCTTGATGCAATGAGAAAGATTACTGCAATTAGTGCAGCTGCTATTAGAAAGTTTTTGGCGTTCATGTTCATCAAATAGTTAGAATATGAGAAAAATATATAAATTAAGCGGTTACTTAAGAAGTCTTCCTCCTCCCCCTCAGAGCTAAGGATAGAAGGAGTATTATGGCTATGGCAATTAGCATAGCTCCAATTATAGGCAGGATAGGTAGGGCAGGTGCAGGAGCTGGCTGTGGGGTTGGTGGGGAAGGTTGAGGAGTCTCCTGCGGCGCTGGTACTTGTGGCTGGGTTGGAGGCTGCTGTGTTGGTTGCTGGGGCTGGGGCGGAGGTGTCGGGCTTTCATAGGTTAGGGTATATTCGCCTGCCGCTCTGTTCCCCGCATTATCGAAAGCTATCATTTTAATCGTCAGGTTTCCAACATTTTCTAGTGGTGGAATCGTTAATTTATATACGAAGGAAGTAGCGGGCGATGTAAGCGTGTTCGGCGCGTAAAGTTCTGGTGTGAGCTTGTACTCTTTCCCAGCTAAGAAGTAGCTTGCTGTGAAGTTCTTTACTCCCCATCCTGGGTCGCTAACCTCAACGAATACGTTTACTGTTGCCCCGATCGCCGGCTTCGCTGGGTTGAGCATTTTGACCTTTATGGCTGGCGGCTGGGTGTCTGGAGCCTTGTATAGGGCGAACTCTAGCTTTCCAGTGTGTGGCAGCTTGATGTGTAGGGCTATGTAGAGCTTTCCCTCGAGCACCATTTTGTCTAGGACTTCTACGCTTGCGCCGTTCAGCGCACTGAGAACTTTAATGTTGAAGTCTCCGGTCCACGGGAGGCACCAAACCACGGTGTTTTCTAGGTTTAGGTAGGGCAGGCTATTTTCAATCCTGAATATGTAGGCGTCTACGGACTGCAGGTAAAACGTCGGCGCGAAGACCTGGTTCGAGACTCCGAGGTTGTTCGTGGGCGGGTATATTCCCACTGGTATGGAGTTTTGGGCGAGCTTTCTCGAGTCGTTGTTAAAGCCTATGAATGTTGGTGGCTTGACTGGGAAGTCTAGGGTCCCCGTGTTTAGGTCTAGCGTGTAGTAGTCTAGGCCGTCATATATGGCTGAGCCCATTCCCATGGTGGTTATCGTTATGAAGTAGGTCGTGGAACCCGTCCTGGTGCTTGTATACTTTGTGAATAAGTCTCGGTGGACGTGGCCCGAAAGGACGTAGTTGACCCTGTAGTCCTCGATCATTTTTAGGAAATACTTTACTGCGTCCATGTTAACGCTCCAGTAAGAGGAGACGGGCGAGTTGGGATTTTTCTGAGGGTCGTATGGTGAAATAATGTTTTGGTCGTCGTACCTCGTCTTGAGTTCTCCCTGGTAGTAGAATACTGGGTGGTGTACGAGTATCACCTTTATGGGGACAGCCTTGTTTGCCTCTAGGACCTGGCTTGCCCACTGTAGCTGCTCCATCGGGGGGTAGCCTTGCTCTGGGGAGAAAAGCCCTACTATGAGTAGCTTGTCGCCTATGAGCCTGTACCAGTACGTGTCTCCGTAATATTTGGTGAAGCTGTCTGGCGGGTGGTCGTGGTTTCCCGGCACTGCGAAGATCGGGTAGTTGTAGAGGAATGCGTACTCATAGGAAACTGCCTGAGCGTACTGGTCAGCCGAAGCTGTGTCCGCTATGTCGCCAGTGTCAATGATCATGTCCGGGTTGAGCAGAGATGCTACTAGGTATCCTGCAAGCCTGTTCATGTCGCCTGTAATCACGTCCGGTTGCCCAGCGCCGTAATGCTGGTCGCTGAAGTGAACTATCCTCAACTTAGGCGGCAGAGTTTTGTATACCCAGACGCTTCTCAGCAGCTTTATCGTACTCGTGCCCCGAATTACGAGGTCGTAGAGCCCGGGCTCGGCATTCGTGGGTATGGATACGGTTAGAGTGTTCCCGCCACCTGTAACTGTTACTGTGTAGTTTCTCACCTTCAGCCCGGAGTCATAGGTAACGGTGTAGATGTAAGCGGAAGCCACTGCCCCAACCTGCACTCCTTGCTGTAAGACCACCTGGAAAGACTTGCCAGGCTGCACGACGGCAGGCTTTCCGAGGCCAACATTGCTGGCTGGGTTCTGCTGCGCCAGAGAGGGAATTCCGGGCAGGCTCGGCTGTGAGTGTGCAGGGGAAAAGAGGATGGCAAAGACAATTACCAGGAGGAGAACGACTGAATGCTTAAAATAAGCCTGTTGTTTTGTCATGCCCTTCACAATTCATGTTTACTGTAGAGCTATTTAATGCTTTTCCACGACTCTCTTAGGCTTACTTAGCAATGCTAACCCCCACTCAGCTGTGCTCTTCATGCTGCACATGCATTAGTGCAAGCCTGCTAGGGCACGGCGGCACCTTCTCGGAGGGCGGTTAAGTAAGACCCTTCGAGAAAAGTTCGGGAGGAATTGAACTAAATTGTTTTTAAACTCTCCAGCCAGAGACGGCTCGGTGGTAAGGAGTGTGGGACGTGAGCAATGCTCTGAGGGTTAATGCGAATGCATACCATGTGTATATTGCGTGCATGCTTGCGAGGTTCAGGGAATTAGGATTACTGAAATTCGGCATTATAAAGAGTGCAGCAGAGTCTACTGGGAACTGCCTAGCTCGCTACGTAGCTGAGCAAGGGGTGAGTTTCAGCAATGTTGAGGAAGCTTTGGAGTTCATAAACGACGTCATGGGTTTCTCGGATGAAGTGCGCTTGGAAGCAAGGGGGAGCAGCGCGATCGAGGTAATGTTTCACAAAGACTCTTGTAGGATTTGCCCAAGGCAGATCGGCGGACTTGAACTGCCCGGACCAGCCTGCCCGAATGTTGGCTTTGTGAAAGGATACCTAGAGGGGCTGGGTCTAGTAAAGCTTAAGGAAAACTTCAACATTGAGAGAGGTGAGACTCCGGTTAGGTTTCAAAATGGATACTGCGTGATTAGCTACTACGTGCTGGAGAGAAGGGGCGAGCTCAAGAGTAATGCGGAGACTAGAAGCCTGGTCAGCTAGCTTCCAGCCCTGATTCTTAAAGATCATCTATAGCTTGATCCTTTCCCATGGAGGCTGTATGCGATTTAGGTCCTTGTAGCTGATTTCCTGCCTCAGCTCCCTCACGTAGTCTGGCAGGAGTGGCAGGTAGTTGTTGTAGCGGTGGTCGCCTAGAATTATTACTGCCTGGTCCCTTGGGCTTCTGAGCGCCCTGCCTATCGCTTGTGACGCTTTGCGCAGTGCTGGATATATGTACGCGTAGAGCCTACCCTTGCCCTCCCCGTACAGCTCTTCGTAGTAGGAGATGTACAGGTTTGTCTTGACTGTCGGCTTTTCGAAGGGTATCCCCACGAGGAAGACGCAGACAAGCTCCCTTCCCGGGAGGTCTACCCCCTCGGCGAACCTCCCGCCCATAGGTGCGACCAGGAGGCCCCTACCAGCAGTAGATGCCTTCTTGAATTCTTCAAGCATCTCTCCCGCCTCCTGCCCGCTCATGTCTCTTCTCTCGATGAAGAGGCTGTACCCTTTCTCTTGGGAGGCTTCCCCGAGCCCCGCCTCTAGTAGCCTCTGCTGAACCCTGTAGCTGGCGGTGAATACCGCTGTGTTCCCCCTCACCCTATCGAGAACCTTGCCGATCGCCTCTACGTAGCTCTCCGCCATCTCCGCCGAGAGTTCTTCGCCCCTGGTTGTGAGGTCCTTCACCACGTATACGGAGGCATTCGTCTCGTCGTAGGGGCTTGGAATGCTCATTGCCTTGTAGTTTTTGATGCCAATAGTCTCAGCGAATGCTTCTAACGGGCTGAGGGTTCCCGAAATGAAGACTACCCTCTTAAACTTCTTCCACACGGCTGACAGTATTTCAGACGACCTCATGTCCCATATGTTTAGGTGGATTTTGCCGTCGAGCTTCTCGGCCAGTAGTGCTACGCCCCTCTCGCCTTCGTATTCGAGGGCCCTCCCAAGGAAGTTTGCCAGGTGGTAAAGGCTGCTGTGCGGCCTCTTGCCCTCCCTGAACCTCCTGTCCCTGACGGCTTCCCCCAGGTTCAGCATTCTCTCCAGCATCTCGTCGCGTCCATCGATGAGCTCAGAGGGGCTGAAGACTTGTGACTCCTCCTCCCCGAGGCTCGAAAACTCGCTTAACACCTTCTCCTGCATCTTCTCAAGGAAGCTGGAAACCTCCCCGTCTCCAAGCTCGGCAGCCTCGCTCCTCGCCCTCGCTATTGTCCCCTCCGTGACGGTGTCTCCGCCGAGGTTGAGCTGCGTGAGGTTGTGTGCCTCGTCCACGACGAGGACCGACTGGTTAAGCGGGAAAACTCCCTTGATCGTCCACAGGAGGTTCTCGTCAACGACGTAGTTGTAGCTCAGTGAAACGACGTCAGCAACCTTTAGCAGCTCCCTCTGCAGAAAGTATGGGCAGACCCCCCTCTTACCAGACCACTCGAAAACCTCCCTGTAGGTTAGTACCCCTCTCCTCAGCAACTCGCTGTAGTCTATGCCCTCCTCGAGCTTCCTGTAGTACGGGCACTTCTTCCTCTCCCTGCTGCAAATGTATGAAACCTCGCTGTAGTCCAGCGCCTCGCCGAACCCCTTTGCGAGCAGGCACATGTCCCTCTTACCCCTGAAACTCACGGCAACGAAGCCTGCGCCAGACTTCTCGCGGAAAACTCTGAACTCCTCCACAGGCCTGTCAGTCTCGTTCCCCGTCCTCACCGCCCAGACTACTCTGCCTCCCCTATCGAGGAATGGGAGCAGTGAGTAGATGACGACTGGGGTCTTCCCGAAGCCTGTGGGCGCCTCAAGTACAACGTTCCCCGACTTCAGCGCCTCTCGAATCTGCGAGGCTACCTCCAGTTGGCGGGGTCTGGGCTTGTATGGGAACTTGTACTTAGCGAGGCTCAACTCCACCTGCTCTAGCTAGTTGTTGGCTCCTTAAAAAAGTAGTGCTTCTAAAACTGCTTGCTGGGAGAGCCTAGAGGAGCCCCCAGCCTCGCTCCTCCTGCACTGGTATGCCTAGTAGTAATGAATTTTAACACTTACAGCTGTATCATCTTAGGGTTTAAGGTGCCTGTAAGGGTTTGGAGAGTTGACCCGTCCAGCCCTGATCCACGCGTCATAGAGGATGCTGCATTGATCTTGAAGTCTGGCGGCATTGTAGCGTTTCCCACAGAGACTGTTTACGGCTTGGGAGCTGTCTACCACATGGTGGAAGCTGTGAGGAAAGTATTCTTGGCTAAGAGGAGACCCATGGATAACCCGCTGATCCTGCATGTCTCCAGAGTGACGCAGGTCTTCGAGCTGGCAGTCGATGTTCCAGTTGAGGCTAGTGAGCTGTTTAAAAAGTTCTGGCCTGGACCGCTCACCCTGGTCTTGCCGAAGTCTGCGAGGGTTCCAGGGGAGGTCACTGGTGGTCTGGGGAAGGTGGCTGTCAGGATGCCTGCTCACAACGTGGCTTTGAGGCTTATCGAGGCTGTGGGGGCGCCTATAGCTGCTCCAAGCGCGAATCTTTCTGGGAGGCCCTCGCCCACAACTGCTCAGCATGTTCTCGAGGACTTGGGGGAGTCTATTGATGGTGTTATTGATGCCGGGGAGACTCTGTATGGGGTTGAGAGTACAGTGATCGACTTGACTGTGAGCCCGCCTGTGCTGCTGAGGCCCGGATCCGTACCCGTTGAGGAGGTGGAGAGGGTTCTCGGCGTTAAGATAGCTGTCCCCCCATTCGCGAGGGGGCTGGAGGAGGCCGAGAGAGCTTTTGCCCCGGGAACGAGGTACAGGCATTATTCTCCGTGGGCAGCGCTCGTGCTAGTTGAGCCGAGGGGGGCTTTGGAGCTGAGCTCGGTCGCTGAAAGGGTGCGTGAACTGGCAGCTCACTACAAGAGTGCTGGCAGAAGAGTCGGCATTCTGTGCACGGACGAGACTATTCACAGCTACGTGGACCTCGGGGTCGAACTGATAAGCCTGGGTTCTCGTGGGGACTTCTTTGGAATGGCTAAGAGGCTGTACCCGTCCCTGAGGGAGTTCGACAGTAGGCGAGTAGAGGTGATAATTGCCGAGCCCGTGGAAGAGAGGGGGTTAGGGCTGACGCTTATGAATAGGCTCAGGAAGGCTTCAAGCCAAAGGATCCTCGTTTAGGTTGCGCGCGCTAAGCGGATCCCCTGGTTCTCCATATTAATGAGGAAGACCGGAGGAGCAGTTGAGGAGAAGCAACGGTAGCGGGAGGAGGGCAGGAGCTATCCATATAAAGGGGTATCAACCATCATTAGCGCGCGCTTTAGGTTGCTGGCGCTTATTATGTGTAAGCTTCTGTGGTTCTGGCGCGCGCGCTCTTGGTGCACAAATGCGGGTAAAGTGTGGCGCAGAGTGTGTGCTAGGATGTTTTCCCAAGGGCGAGCAGCACGTCCCTGTCTGTGACCTCTGAAAAGTCCCTGTAGAATTCTCCCACCGCGAAGAGTATTGATGGCACGTGCACTGCCACGACCTTGTCTGCATGCCTTGAGACTAGGGGGAGGACATCCGCAGAGATCACGGGGACCGCTACTATCACTCTCTCGGCCCCCGCTTTCCTGGCTGAAATGCAGGCAGCAACGACCGTTGCCCCTGTTGCCACGCCATCATCCACTATCGCTGCTACCTGACCCCTCAGGTCAAGGGGTCCTCCCCTAAACTTCTTCACGTAGTCATCTATAACCCTTTTTTGGTGCTCGATTTCCCTCTCAATGTAATCCCTACCTATGCCGAGCTGTGCAACAAGATCCTCGTTGATGTAGACTGCTTCAAGCTCGGCGATAGCTCCTATCCCCAGCTCCGGATTCCACGGCGCCCTGAGCTTCCTGGAAACAACCACGTCGAGCGGTGCCCCTAAGCGGTGCGAAACCGCTTTTGCAGTGATCACCCCTCCCCTAGGTATGCCCAAGATCTTTAAGTTTTCCACGCTGATTCCTTCCCTCAGCAGCTTCTCCGCAAGCCTTTGACCAGCGTCAATCCTATCCCGGAAAACCGTAAACACGTGACTGATTACGCTATGAGACATATATGTTCTTCGCTAAAGCCTAAGGAGGGAGTAGCGCCCTTAAGTGGGCTTCAGCGACGGGGTTGGCCATCGTCACACCTCAAGCATTTCCCCGAGACTTCATCATCGTGGAGAGTTCTCCGGGGAGGAAAATAAAAATTATCTCTGGGATAGTTAGCCGAGCGCCTTCCTCAGCCTAGCGGTGGAAATTCTCTTTTCTCTCTTCTTTTCCTTTGTCTTTGCAAATACCTTGTAGGCGGATTCAATGGCTTCAAAGGCTGCCTCAACAGGGTCCCAGCTTGAGGACTCCGCGCTGAACGTCCCTTTATCGAGCTTTACTGAAACGGCGGCGTCGTATCTCCTCCTCTCACCAGTCTTCTCCCGAGACTTGATGACGATGGACATCTCTAGGAGGCGGGCGCGCTGGACTATCTCCTTCGCAGCATCAGTTGCTTTCCTCGCAATGAGGTTTCTAGCTATGAAGTCTAGTTCTTCCAGGCCCTCCGCTCTGAGCGGAATGTCTACTTCTTCTACCGCCGGTAAGAGCCTTCTCAAAAGCATGTATGGCGAGATGATCCCGTAAACCTTTCCACTGCTGTCTACGACCACTGACCCCTCAGCTATGTCTTGAACCGCGGGATGGCTATCAACGTTTACAGTCCTGTAGGCGGTGGTCATCACCTTGGAGACAGGCTGCTCTAGGAAGTACGTGATCTCTCCCCTTACTTCGCCCAGCTTCTCTCGACGTATTGGAGTATTGTAAATGAAGTTTACTAGGTCGTATATCCTCACCACTCCGGCGAGCCTTTCATCCTCGGCGACAGGCGCGAACCTTAAACCCTTCTCCGCCAGGAGCTTTCTAGCCTTCTCCACAGGGTCCCCTGGCCTAAGGGGCTCCAGCTGGTAAGAGATGTGTCTAGCCGCCACTCTGGAAGTCAAACCCATGGACTCTAAGAGCCTTCGCGCAGACACGACTCCGACGATCCTACCCCCCTCTGCATAGGGAAGACCCGGCTGGCCTGTCTTGACAAACATTCTAGCGATTTCAGTATACGTGTAGGAAGGGTCTATTACGGGAACCCTTTCAACCACGCTTTTAACCTTGGTGTTGCCGTGATACTTGGACTTGAGGATTGAGAAAATTGAAACTATTCCGGCGTACTCACCCTCGGGGCTCACCACCGGGATAACTGGGAGTTCTAAACGCCACATCTTCTCAGCGACGAGGGAGAGAACATCATCCAAGTTCAACGGGTCGATCCTGACAACAGCCCCGCTGACCGGGGGTCTAGTAACCGCCATAACATGTAGTTTGCCGCTGCAGAGATATAAAAACAAATCGTTTCTAAGCGCTCACTGGGAGATTTCTTCCAGCGTCTTTCCCTTAGTCTCTATGCCCAGCGTGAGGACAACGAAGCAGGATACTAGCTGCGCTAGCGCAAAGGCTATGAACGACGTGAAGGGCTCCTTGAAGAGGGACAGCATTAAGCCGACAAAGTAGGGACCAGCTATGCCGCCGATCCTTCCTATGGAGTTCGCCCATCCACTCGCTGTGCCTCGAAAGCTTGTGGGGTAAAGCTCAGGCGTATACGCGTAGGTTACACCCCAAGCCCCCAGGTTAAAGGCTGATAAGATTATCCCCCAAAGCAACACTTCTAGATCGCTTAAAGCCGCCCACAGGCCGAAACTGGATAGACCAGCCA
>JAJHRM010000103.1 GCA_020832965.1 Thermofilum sp.
GTGAAGGTTACTTTATGGGAGTGAGGCTACGGATGGTATCGTACGTCTCCGCGTATAGGGCTTATCAGATCGTGAGGGCCCTGCTTCGGGGGAGACCTCTCGCGCTGTCAGATGCGGGCGACGTGGATGGGATAG
Organism: Thermofilum sp.; assembly: GCA_020832965.1. The sequence goes on from JAJHRM010000103.1 coordinate 136, forward strand.
TGAGTGCCGTGCTTTTCAAGATGGTAGAGCCGAGTGCAGAGATCGTGCTTGCGCACCCACAGGACGTTTTGAGAAGTCTCGTGCTGAGGAGTGTGTACTGGGACTTTGTTGCAGACCTCCCCTGCCCGGGGAAAGCTAGGCTTAGGGCGGATCACCACAAGACTAACCCCCCATGCGCAGATGAGGAGTTCTATGATCCATCAGCTCCCGCATCCGCCTACCTGGCGATGAAGGCCCTCTCGCTTGAGGATGATCCTAGGGCTTCAACTCTCGTCAGCCTGGCGATAGAGACCGATACTGCTGATATTAAGTCTCAAGAAGCACTACTGCTTGATTCAGCGGTTAAGGGGGCTGGATATAAGGGGAGGGTGCGCCTCGTACGGCTCCTCGCTGAGGAGGGCCTTGATGCACTGAAGCATGAGGTTGTCCAGGCATGGATCTCGAGGCATGAAGAGGTGAAGGCTCGAACCGAGGCGATTGCAAGCAGGATACCTGTCAAGAGAGCTACCGTGGTAGCCTTTAAGAAGAACTTGAAGCTGGCCTACAGGTACCTGACGATCCTGCTCGAGCGGAGGGGCGCGGAATTCACCCTTGTACTTGTCCCGAGGGACTTCTTCAAGTACAGGGTGTATGCCGGAGCTAAGCCTTCCTCGGGCTTTGATGCCTCCCTGATTGCTAGTCAGCTCGGTGGGGGAGGGCACGAGTTTGCTGCCGGCGCGCTATTCAGGGCACCCACGTTTAATGCAGCTTTGAGAAGAGTCATGAGTGCAGCCAAGGAGCTCTATAACCTTGACAATGATCTCGTTATAGTTTACAGCGAGGAGGAAGTTAGAGAGGAGGGAAAATAATTTTCGTCTTGCGGCGGAGGCGGAGCTTTTTATCTCTTCCGCATTGAAAGTAGTAGCGCTCCTGCTGTGACTGCTACAGCTGCTACGGCAGCCAGTGCGGCTGTAGAGTGCAACTGCGCACCACTCTCAGTCTTCTCTCCGGCTCTGTGGCTGTTAGGCCTGTGGAAAGGCTATTAGCATCAACTTCGTATGTTCCGGCACTGGCAGGTGTGTAGGGGAAAGTTACCGTTGGAGTGGCTCCTGGCTTCGCGCGCGGGGCTTGGGTGGTGGTGGGAGGGGGAGGATGCAACTCAGAAAGAATTGAAGGTTATTTATTTGGCTCCTCTACCATCTCCAGGAGGAAGTCCTTAAGCATTGTGAAGTATTCCCTAGCGAGTTGCGCGGTGATGTGCTTCAGTTCTTCTCTGGTGCTACTGCTTAGTTTTCTCGGTATTTCTATGTCGAGGAGCTTTGTTTCCCATCCTGGAACTGTTTTTGTAATCCGGGTCGCGTGGTTTTTACAGCTGGGAGTGCCTTCTTTTAGCGACTCTTCTAGGAGTTGCAGTTCTTCTATGATTGTGAGTGGGTAGGGATACGCTACGACTGGGTCCTCGAATGCTTCTCCGTACCTGCCGGTGAACACGGGCTTTGTAAGCATTTTTCTCAAGTGGCGGGCTTCGTCCTCTGTCTTGACGTCTACGTTGTCTAGGAGTTTTAGGAGTTCTAGGGCTTCCTCTATGTGCCCGAGCTTCGAGGCTTTTTCTCTCATGGGGGAAATGAGTCTTGAGTAGTCTAGCATTTTCCACTTGTTCGATGCGAATTGCTCAGCTATGTTCTCGGCGATTCTTACTGCTTCTTCCACCTTCAACCAGTTGACATTCTCCACAACGTCTACGTCGGTATGGTATACTGGTAGCGTGTCCTCGAATGTGTGGATCGTCAGAGCTGGGTGGCCATGCATTGTGAAGCTGAAGCTGTCAAAGATCACCCGGTCAGGCGTGTACGTGTAGGCGTTGCCAAGCGTTTCCTCTATGCTGTGGAGCAGGTCGGGTCCAGAGGCTGAGATAGTGATGTTTCCTCCTCCTAGTGTGTCGAAGTTGATGACCAGCCCGAGCTCACTCATTCTTCCCTTTTGCTCGAGGAGGCTTGTGAAGGAGCGAGATCCCCATATCCAGTACCACGGAGAGTGCCCCGGTGCTCCGTACTCCTCAGCGCCGAAGATTATGTACCCCGCTTTTTCCCGGTACTTTTCCGCGAGTGAAGCCACAATGGAGAGCCCGAGGACGTTGTCGGTGAAGCCCGAGAGCCACTTGTCCGCGTGAGCGGTGAACACTGGACCATCGAGGGTCCCGGCTGCTATGACTCCCGTCTCAGCGGAGTGGCTGATCGATGTCTCGACCTCTAGGTGTACCTTTTCGTTCTTGGAGGCTAGCTCAGCAAGCTTAAGACCCTCCTCAAGCGAGACGGAGACCGAGGGTACTGCCGGGGGGCTTCCCACAGAAAAGGAGTAGTCCAGGCTTGGGGCGAGGACAATTCTCCTCCTCCTTCCTGGGTAGGGGTCAACGAATACGACTGCCTCAGCACCCCTCACTGTTGCCCATAGGTACTGCCACGATATCTCGTCTATCTTACTAAACATCTTCACGATAGCCACCTTGCCTGCCAGGTCTAATTCCTCGAATTCCCCCTGGAGAATCCTGTCACCAATGTACACCGCCCTCGCGTAAACGCTGCCCGAGGGGGAGTTAGGCATTGCCACAGCGTTAAATTCTATTTGGCTGGAGGACAGCGAGACTCTTTTCTCGCGCCAGCTCGTACATTTGAAGCTGTACTTCTCAACCTGTAACCCGAGGGACTCGAGGAGCCCCCTGAGCTTCTCAAGCACATTCTTCTCCTCGTCGCTACCAGCTACGATGTCCCCAAAACCTAGCTCTCTTGCGAGCAGCTCTGCATGTCTCCGGGTTTTCACAAATACTAATAAAAGCGTGATTCGTGTTAAACGTTTCTGTGAGTGGGGAGGCTAAAGGTAAACTTGAGAGGGCTCTCGACAGCGTCGATTATGCAATTGACCTGCTCCGCGACGCCGCGGACGCAGACCAGGTGCTGGCAGAGCTGCTTGAGGATATTCTCTACCACCTGGAGGAGGCTGCTGACGCTCTAAGCGCCTTAATCGAAAAGAGGAGGGGGGTCCGGGAAAAAGCTTAATTACATCGCGGCTGGGTGGCTTTTTAACGTTACGCACGATGAGCGCTATCAGGATTGCCAAGGAGGAGTACCGGAAGGAGGACGTGCTCAAGGTACTTAACCCTCTCGTTGCGGAGTGGTTTTCCTCGAAGTTCAGGGACTTGACTCCGCCGCAGAAGTACGCCTTTATACCCATTTACCGCGGCGAAAACGTCCTTGTGTCGAGCCCCACGGGTACGGGGAAGACTCTGGCAGCCTTCCTCATAGCTATAAGTGAGCTCTTCAACATGGCTGAGAGGGGTGAGCTAAAAGATACCGTCTATGTACTGTACGTTTCCCCGTTAAGGGCGTTGAACAACGACATTTACAGGAACCTTGAGGAGCCTTTGATGGAGATAAGGGAGATGGCTGCGAGGAGGGGACTAGAGGTGCCTGAGATAAGGCATGTTGTGCGTACGGGCGACACGCCTACTTCTCAGAGGCAAAACATGCTAAGAAAGCCTCCACACATACTGATAACCACCCCTGAGACTCTCGCCATAGTTCTCGTGGCTCCGAAGTTTAGGGAGAAGCTTAGGTCTGTTAAGTGGGTCATTGTTGATGAAATCCACAGCCTGGCTGAGAGCAAGCGCGGAGCCCACTTATCGCTTTCTCTCGAGAGGCTTCGGGAGTTCACAGGAAGGGACTTTGTCAGGATCGGTTTGTCTGCTACGATCAACCCATTGGAGGAGGTCGCTAAGTTCCTCGTTGGTTTCAATGATGATGGATCGCCTAGACCCTGCCTCATAGTTGATGCCAGGTATTCTAAGAGGAAAACGATGAGGGTGGTCTCGCCTGTTCGAGACCTGATCTACACGCCAGTGCAGGAGGTCACGGGGAAAATGTATGAGGCTCTCTACGAGATCATCAAGCAGCATAGAACCACTTTAATATTCACCAATACGCGGAGCGGCAGCGAAAGGGTGGTTTTCCACCTGAAGCAGCTGGCCAGGAAGAGGGGGGACTTCCCCGAGGAGGCTATCGCGGCTCACCACAGCTCCCTCAGTAGGAACGTGAGGCTGGATGTAGAGGAGAAGCTGAAGAGGGGGGAGTTAAAGGCGATTGTCAGTAGTACGAGCCTTGAGCTCGGGATAGACATCGGGTATATTGACGTCGTGGTCCAGGTTGGCTCGCCCAAGAGCGTTACGCGCTGCCTTCAGAGGATCGGTAGGAGTGGGCATAAGCTCCACGAGACGAGTAAGGGGGTGATGATCTGCGTGGACAGGGATGATCTAGTTGAGGTGGCGGTTATGACGCGGGAGGCTTACAGGCACCACTTAGACAAGATTCACATACCCAGGAACCCCCTCGATGTACTGGCTCAGCACATCGTCGGCATGGCTATCGAGAGGAAGATGAGCGCGGAGGAAGCTTTCAGGATCGTTAAGAGGAGCTACTCCTTTAAGGATCTGGCGTGGGAGGATTTCGAGAATACGTTGAGGTTTCTTTCAGGAGGCTACGGGGAGCTCGAGGAGTACAAGGTTTACGGCAAGATCTGGTACGACCCGGATGAAAGAGTTTTTGGGAGGAGGGGGAAGTACGCCAGAGTTATCTACACGCTGAACGTCGGCACGATCCCGGACGAGGTGAGTGTAAGGGTTTTAACTGTTGATAGGAGGTATGTGGGGAACATCGAGGAGGAGTTCCTCGAGAGGCTGATGCCTGGAGATAGGTTTGTCCTCGGGGGGAGGGTTTACGAGTTCGTTAGGAGCGATGGCTTAGTCGCCTATGTTAAGCCCGCGTTTGACCAGAAGCCAACGATTCCAGCGTGGTTCAGCGAAATGCTGCCCTTAAGCTACGACCTAGCTCTGCGCGTTGGAGAGTTTAGGGAGAAAATGTTTGAGTGGATTTCGAGCGGGAGGAGTAGGGAAGAAATAAAAGAGTACCTGGTGAGGGAGTGCAAGGTAAACGATGCGGGGGCTGAAGCGATAATATCCTACTTTGAGGAAGAATACTTCTTGCTGAAATCTCTTGGGGTCGATAGGTTCCCAAGCCACAGAGTTATCCTGACAGAGAAGTATTGCGACGAAGTTGGAAGGATCCACCACGTCTTTCACACGCTGTACGGGAGGAGGACGAATGACGCACTCTCCCACGCGTTGGCCTATCTCGCCTCTAGAAAGGCTGGCTCGAACATCGGGTTAGCGGTCCATGACAATGGCTTTGCATTGATTTATCCCCCAGGCGTAAACGTGGACGTTTCACTGAGAGACGTAAAGCCAGAGGAGCTAGAGGAGTACCTGAAGAAATCTATTTTTAACACGGAGCTCATGAAGAGAAGGTTCCGCCACGTCGCCACTCGTGGATTAATGATCTTGAGAAACTACAAAGGGCACGAGATAAGTGTAGAGAAGCAGCAGCTAAACGCCAGCACTTTGCTTCGAGTAATCAGGAAGTGGGAGGACTTCCCGATCCTCAAGGAGACATACAGGGAGATACTTGAAGACTACATGGACATCGAGCATGCAAGGGAGGTTTTAGAAAAGGTGCATAGCAATGAGATCGAAGTAGTGGATGTCGGGATGCTGGATACTCCCACCCCCTTCGCCTACAACATCGTACTGGAGGGGCTGAGCGACATAGTGCTAATGGAGGACAAGAGGACGCTGATTGCCAAGTTCCATGAGGAGCTAATGAGGAAGATAGAGAAAGCGCGCGCTAAACAAATTTTAGCCATCTTCCCCGAAGATGGTAAATAACTTCCAGGATATGTTTATAGCGCGCTGCTTTACAACCTCGCCTACAGTTTCTTTGCGCGCATGATAAGAGAGGAGTCGGACGACTACACGGCGATGGCAGCGAGGGTCCTCGATGCCATGAGGAAGTGGCTGGAGAAGCACCAAAACCCCTTGACGCGCTAGCCGTCCCCCCTGCGGGCGAGGAGAAAGCCTCCAGGGGGCTCCCGCGCGCGGGACCGAGGAGGGAGTGAAGCCCGGCAACGGGCAGACCCCATGACACCCAAGCCCCCAGCAGCAACTGGGGGTGAGGGGGCACCCCGACCGAAAATGACGGGCGCTATGAGGGTGCGCGCGCAAGTTCCTACTTAGCTGGCATTTTTATCCTTTTTTCAACCTCCCTGACTATTAGGAGTGAGACTCCTATCGTAAAGATGCCGTGTATGATGTTGAACATGGCAGTGTAGCCGAAGAGTAACTCAACAGTGCCCGTAAGCTTCAGCGCGTACTCCAGGAAGCTTGGGTAGAGCACGTAGAAGTATAGGTAGTTCATTGCCGTCGTGACTGCCACTCGTAGGGCTATGCCTGAAGCCGCCTTGAGGAGGGTTTTGGTAAAGAATGCATAGCCCAGCATCATCGGGGCGACAGCCGAGAACTTCATGAATGCATTTAAAGCATGTGATCCCCGCGCTACTAGACCCAGGAAGTGTATTGTCTCAGCAAGTAAGCCGTAGCTGAGACCGCACATCATGCATGCAAGCATGGCTGGTATTTCTGCTAAGTCGAACTTGAGCCAGGGCAGGACTGGAAACGGGAATTCGAGCCTAAGTATTGAGGAGGCAATTGCAAGGGAGGCGAACAGCGCTGTAACGGAAATTTTCAGAGTGCTCCTCATATCGAGTACTCCGAAAAACTGGCAACCTTAAATTTTTCCGCCTCTTTTTCAACTAGTAAAAAGCAACTTATTTATTTAAAAATTGCTTTTTTACGTGTAGGCATGTGTAGACGATGCTTTCGATTAGCAGTAAGTAGAGGACTGTTGCCAGGGAGAAGTTAGCGTAGATGAGTAGCGAGAAGGTATTGTAGAAGGCGTGGAAGATGATCGAGTAGACTAATCCCTGGGTCTCAGCCACTTTCCCGAAAATTAGCCCGAGGAGAAAGTAGTGGGGCACGAGTAGGGATGAGTTTACGAGGTAGACTGGGTTCGTGAGGTTCAAGTGTGTTAGGGTGAAGAGTAGTGCTTGGATGGGGTTCCCCGTCTTGCCCAGGATGAGGCCTCTGAAGAAGTATTCTTCTGCAAGTGCAGCTATGGTGCTGAAGAGGATTGAGGCGGGAGGCGGACAGCCTACGCTGTTCGTGTACGGGTAGGGCTGCATTAGGATGGAGAGTGTGGCGAGCAAGGTGACTAGTTGGGGTTTGATTCTTCTGGCGTCGAGAATGGTGGTGTTTCTGCCTGCGAGAATTATGCCGGTTAGAAGTGCTATGTATCCTGCTTCGGGCAGGATGTTAACTAGCAAGATGAATGACAAGTAAATAGGTAGCCAGGCGTTCTCGGGGGGACTCCTCATTGCTGTCACTTGTCCTTGTCTTTTCATGCGACGCACTTATAAGTGTGCAGCTTAACAGTATGCTGTGAGTGCGGATGGGAGAGTTGGAGAGGTTTATCAGGCAGGGTGGTGTTGAGGCTGTGGTTGCGCTCGATGTTCTTAGGGCTTTAGTTGTCTTTGGCGGTAGCCTTTGATTGAGCGAGCTTGGAGACGCCATCAGCAGGGTTAGGCTGGGGGAGCTTGAGTACGGCTTGGATGAAAAGCTTCTTTTTGGGGTCTTGAGGAAGCTTTCATCGATGGGAGCAGTTTCCCTCGAGGAAAGAGTAAGGGCTAGCGATAGGGCTTCTGGGGAAAGGGACGTGCTCGTTAGGCTAGCCTCGGAAAGTGTTAAGCAGCTCTTGATCGGGGACCAGGTGATAAATAGGTATTATTCGAGTATGCTTGCGGGGTTCTAGGGGGTTTCTTCAGGCTCTGCCCTCCTTCGACAGCTTGCTGACCAGTTCCTGCGCGTAGGCGAAGTTTATTTTGTTTTCGCTCACCATTATCTCCACTACTCTGTCGACGATGTCGCCTGTGGCTCCGGCCATTATCGCGAGGTTTCGTGCGTGAAGCCTCATGTGTCCCCTCTGGATCCCCTCGGTTGCCAGTGCTCTGAGGGCTGCGAAATTTTGCGCAAGCCCAACTGCGCCCATTACCTCGGCGAGTTCTGTGGCAGTCTTTACTCCGAGGATTTTCAGGGCTACTTTAGCCACTGGGTGAACCTTTGTAGCTCCTCCTATGGTGCCTACTGCCATAGGCATTTCCAGGGATCCTACAAGGTTTCCGTCACGATCCTTCTCCCAGGTGGATAGGGGTAGGTATTTCCCTGTTCTGGCGGCGTACGCGTGTGCCCCAGCCTCTATTGCCCTATGGTCCTGGGCGGTTGCAAGTGCCACTGCTATCACGCCGTTCATTATCCCCTTGTTGTGCGTTGCTGCTCTGTACGGGTCCGCCGCCGCGAATGCCCACGCTTCCACTATCGCATCTACGACTTCCTCTCCCCCGATGTCCTCCTTGTAGACCTTCACCCAGGATCTCACCAGGCGCCTATCTGCGAGGTTTGAGATTATCCTTAAGAGGACTCTTCCGCCGGTTAAGCGCTCAATTATGGGTGCAACTTTTTCAGCCATTGTGTTTACGGCGTTTGCCCCCATCGCGTCTCTCACGTCTACAAGTAGGTGGACAACGAGCATTGGTCCCCTCGGCCCCTCAACTACTCTGGCTTCAACGTCTCTGGCCCCGCCTCCAAACTTCACCAGCACTGGGTCAACCTCGTTTGCCCTCTGGATTATCTCGTCCTTGTGCTCGAGGAC
>JAJHRM010000104.1 GCA_020832965.1 Thermofilum sp.
GCCATATCTTCTGGAGCCGACACCATAGTCACTGAAGACCTAAAAGACTGGAAGAAAATAAAGAACAAATGGAGACAAATATCTGCGAGATACAGCCTAAAAGAACTGCACGTATACTCGCCTACCCATGGCTTCCTCTAGCCACGAAGAAACAGCAATCCTAACGCGATAACACGTATTGGAAAATTAATTTTATGCCTCTAATCCGTTAAGAATAAGCGGCACTCCTTCTCGTTAACTAATCTAAAAATCAAACCTCTTATAAGGCACGGGGTCGTTTTGTAATTCTCAGCAGAACCTCTTTGATCCCCGCTTTAACTGAGGGATCAAGCATCTTAATGGATTCCAGTACCCTCCTCTTAGCCTCCAGCCGAAACATTATCCAAGAAACCTAAAAACTTCATCCTCCCCTACCAGTTCATCACTAGACTCGATAGCCTCTTTCTCGTCCTCAAGAGGCTCCCCCTCTGGTACAAGTTTCTCAACAAGACTTTTATATAGGAGCCTCAGCTCTTTAAGCTCATCCCTTATTTCCTGCAACAATTCCACAACCTCAGACATTATACTCCCAAAAATCATCCACCCAAAACAAATATAAAAAGACCCCGCCCTTCCCCAACATAAGAAACATTAGTCAGTTATAGCGCGCGCTATTTCAAAGCCAGAGACGCACCAATCACTAAAACACTGGATCTAGCTTAATGCGTTCGACGCGCGCGCGCTATATTTAGACATAAACCATCCATATAAACAACTTTAGTGCTCGCTAAAGCGAGCAGCCACCTGCCTTTTGAACCCACTTTTGGTAATGCCTAGGATAAAAACACGTACCAGCGGCATGTACTCTTCTTTCTATCGGCTTATATTTATCTGGGCCATTAACATGGTAGGACATGGGGATCCTAGGCTTGCCTGAAGCTGAGCGCCACCTTGCCCTCGCATCGAGATACTTGGAAGAGGGGAAGACACTAATCGAGAAAAACCCTGTCCAGGCTTCGGAGAAGCTTTACAAGGCCGCCGAGGAAGCTGTAAAGGCACTCGCTATAGGTCTCGACTTGGAAGACATCCTCAAAACTGTTGATGAGAGGGGCAGGTGGACAGTCACAGAACTCGAGAAGGCAGTCTCAAGAATATCCAAGAAGCTAGGCGACTGGTTTAGCGCGGCATGGGACAGGGCAAACTACCTACACGTCTGGGGTTTCCACGAGGCTAAGCTAGACTCAGACGCCGTGAAGGAGAGAATGCCAGATATAGAAAGGATGATTTCAGAAACGAGGAGGATCATCTATGGGAACAACGATTAAACGCATCAAACCATTTAAAAGTTCATCAGGAGCGCGCGCTATCTAGAGAATGTCCGCTTACGGGTCGTAGCTAACCCTCATCCCACTCTACTACTCTCCCCGGGCGCCTCAAGGCAAAGCTGTTTAATAGAACCGCCAAAATAACCTCTTCACCGAACCCTCATAGCCCCCAGTTCAAACGAGGGACAAAGCACCCTCGATAACACACGTAATGACTAACCGCGCGCGAAGGGGCCCGCTAACTCTCAGGCACTACCTAAATCTAACAATAATTAAAAATTAAATTGTTTTAGAGCAGAAATGCCACGCTTTCCTTAAGCTTACCCATAGTATGGTCTACTTCGAGACGTAGCAATCCAAGCGTTGTAACGCCCAAAAGTGCAAAATCCATATCATCCGACACCAACATAGGCACAGCCCTCCTCTTACCCATAACCTCTAGAACCCCTATACACTCATCAAGCTCCACAGAGCCCCTAGCCGTCAACACAATGCTCTTGCCAGTCGCAGGAAACTCAAGCTCTCCAGCAATCTTCCTAGGGATAACAGTGTCCGTAGCCCCCACATCAACAAGAACCCTAACAGGCGCGCCCCTACCCGTAAACGGGTTCCTAACAACAGCCTCAACCCATACGTGCCCCACTCCCCGCCTACCCCACACGCCAGCATAATCAAAGAGCTCTCACACTCTTAAAACCTTTACACATCACCAACACTCAAAGGCCCTCCTCCACAATAAACACTAATTCACCTTTCCCATCTCCACGAGGCGCCCCGATCCAACACTAGAGGCACCTTCAACAACCAAAACTAGTTCCCCAGTTTTACACCGCCTTTGTGTATAGCCTATACACCACCTCCTTTACTTCCTCTAGGAGCTTAACAGCTTTATTCCAGAAATATGTGAATGTATCTCTGTCCAGATCCCCCTCATAGAAGTGCCTATGCAACACCCCGCCCGTCTCCAGAAGATCATAGAAGAGCTCCCTATACTTCTCCTCCACATTGCTGGTAACATAGTTATAGAGCTTGCCGTGATCCCACCCAGCAACAAATACCCTCTTCAGGGACGCGTGAAGCTTCACCAGAGCCGTCACAGCACCCCAAAGCTTCCCAGTCGCCCGCCGAGCATCTCTATCAACCAGCTCCAAGGCTTCGCTAAAGTACCTCTCAAACATCTCCCTGTACCTATCAACCCTACCCAGAGGATCCCCCCACCCATTCCTCAAATCATCGACAACATCATCAACGCTCCACCCCGTAGCCCCAGCCAACTCCCTCAAATTAGCCTCATCAGTCTCGTCCAGAGGCTTCTCTTCGACGAGCTTCCACACCAAGGCAACTAGCCCCGGAAACTCATAGAGAGACTTCAAAAACGCTGTAACCGCTCCATCCATCTTCATCATCTCATAAGAATACTCGCGCGCTATATAGCGCGCGCTAGTAGGGTTCCATATAGTTTTAAATAAGTTACTAACACATTCTCGCTTTAAAAACTTTAAAACGTAAAAAAATAGAAAAATTTTAATATTTGCAATTCAGATTTTAGACGTAGGTTAAAAGAACACCGTGGGACTATGATAACATAATTATTCTCTGCGGTCAAGGCTTCTCTAAAAAAGAACTCTCAGATGTAATTAAAGACCCAAATTTCCTCCAAGACATGTTAAACAAAAGATACGACCTAGATATTCCTAGACAATTTAGTCATCTTTCAGATGTTCAAACATCTCAGTTATTTTATAAAGCTTCACTAGCTAAAGGAAACATAACAACCATATATGCCGATAAACCTTTCATAAACCGAAAATTCATAAAATACGTCAGAGCTACATATCTAGACAAAGATCTAAAGGAACAAACTAATCCAAAAACATTCACAGGCGTAAAAGCTCTAAGCTCTTTAACATATGCAATAAGTGAGAAGAAAAAAGGGCAAAAAGTCCGAGTATGTTGGAAGCTCCACAAAAATAATGACAAAATACAACTAGAGGAGGGTTGTGCCAAATTTATAAGCTTTACCGCTTTTCACAAGAACCACGTAGATGTAAATTACATCAAAGAACCTAGCGTAAACATTGATTGTGACCTCCAATTAGAATTCTTAGAAACCCCAGAGAAGACAAACAAAGAAGACAACAACAATACAAGTATAATCCCATTTTTTAAATACATCCCCTCCTTTACCAAATATCCATATATCCCGCCTCCAGTACTTGATCTTATTACTTATTTAAAGCTACAACAAAAGAAAAAAGTCTTGCTTGTCACATTTGGTGGACCCGAACAAAACATTTTTTTACTCTACTTCATAAACCGCCTAAGGGAAACAATTAAAGACGATTATAGACTCATATTTGATCTCGCCAACGCATGGGACTTTAAATACCTTTTTTCTCAAACGGAGCGCGCGCTAAGCCCTGGTCAACAACCTCGACCCTAGGCTCCAAGGCCCCCTGAAACCTCCCTAACAACGTCCCAAAGCGCATGCTTTAAAACAAATTCAAAATATTTTCAGCACCATCCTTGCAAGCTGGTAGACCTCCCCAACCCTAAGAACGCCCATCAAGTGGAGCACAGCCAACAGGCCTAGAATAAGTGGGACAGAAAGCAGGGGTCCAAGCATCCAGCCAGCAAGCCCCAACAAGATCACCAAGCCAAGGCGCCAACCGACATACCTCAACGCCACAAGGCAACCAGGAAGAGAGCCGGCCGTAAGTGCAAGCCCAGACCCGATCCCCGGCAACACCAATGGGAAAACGGCAGAGGTCACGCCAAGCGAGACAGCATTCAGCAACCCAAGCAAAACAAGCTCCCTCCACCTCGCCTCAGCGTTAAGCCTAGCACTAGCAATCGAAACAACACTAGCCATCACAGCGCTCGGAGCCGCCAACGCGTAGACCAGCGGGCCAACACTGAAGCCCTTTCCAAGCAAAGGGAAAAGCACCGCACTCACTGGGACAGCAGCCACGGCCCCCAGCAACGTGAGGCCTGCACCTATCCTCGCACCCTCCCCCAGAACACCCCCATCCCCAGACACGGCCAGGGGCAGGCCAACAGTTGCCAGCCCACTAGAAAAAGACGACACGACGAGAACAGCCATGCCAGCAAGGTAAAAAACTCCGGCTTCCCCTGGGCCAGCAACACGGCCAACAAGAACAACACCAAGCGAAGTAGCAAAACCCATAGAAAAGTTCATCCAGTAGTTCCCAGCAGAAACAACAAAAACACCACCCCAGTCCCCACCCAGCCCAAAGCCAAGCCTCCTAGCAACAAGCAGGACCCCCAAAAAAGTAGAAACCAACATAGACCAAAAAAACAGCGGGCAAAGCCCCGACCCCAGCCAACACGAGACCAACCTTCAACAAGGCGCCAAAAACCTGGAAAACAAAAACAGAAACATAGTCACCAACAGCCACAAGCCCCCCAACAACAGGGCCGCCACAAAGCATCAAGGGGACAAGGGCGCCGCCCCACCCATACCCCAAAACAAAGGCAACAAAGCCACCGGCAACACCCACAACAACACTAGCCAAAAAACCGTCCCAGAAAGCCCCACGCCCACGCAACGGGACACCCCTCAAAACATACTGCCCAAAGCCAAAATTAAGAAGCCCAGCCACAACACCAGCAACCCCAACCTCGCCCCCAGCCACACCAACCCCAACAGCACCAAAACGCCACGCAACAACAAACCAAAAAACAACACCCAAAACACTCACAGCCAAAGAACCAAGACCAAGCCAAAAAGCACCCCTAACCACACGACCAACACCAGTAGACTCCATAACTCCCACACACAGATATTCTCCTAATATGTATAGCGGCCTGCTACCCTGAGAATTTTCCCACTGTTCGCCTAGCGGCCCCTTCAGGGACTTCAGCTCAGCCCTCAATACTTCAAGCACTTCGCCATATGCATTGGGCTCGACGATGCCTTCAGGCTCTCTACCCTTTACGTTTACAAAGAACCTGCTATAATATCCACCCCAGGTCCAAGCCTACGTATTGCTCCAGCCCATCAAATCCTCCCTGAGATCCGTGCCTGGCTTCAGTTCTCTGGGATCCTTTTTTAGCCTCAAGTAGCCCATGTCAGCCAGCCACTGGTTTACAACAAAAGCCCCCTTCATTGCCTTTACCCCGTGGCCGCTAGCTATCACAATGACTGTATCCCTTGGAAGCTTCCTGTGAAGCTCTTCAAACCACGAATCAATCCTCTCATATACGTGAGGTATAACCTTGCTATAAGTAGGGTGCTCCTCGTATCTTGGATGACTCGGGTCAAAAAACCTCCAAAATGCGTGATGCGCCCTATCCACCGCTATCCCGACGTAGAAGAAGACGCCCCAGCTCTTCGCGATAGCCAGGCACCACACTGTCGCAAGTGGTTCTCAAGCATAGCCGTGACATCGCGGGCCGCCCGCTCCTGTAGACAATGTCAAACACCGGCGGCGTGCGCAGACTAACATCCTAAATAACAACCTAACTACGACAGCTCGACAACTTCCTTTAAAAGCGACACATGCGAATCAGATGTATAAGGACCAAAAAGTAAAAAGAAAAATTATTTTAGGACACGAGTTTAGGGCTTCACAACCTTAGTCCAGTCCTCGAACATGTAGTAGTCGGTTATCTTGTAGTAGCTGTTGTAGTACCTGTAGTACACAGGCAGCGACGGCAACCTAACCCAGAAGAGGGCAGACACGTCGAACTTCTGCCCAGAGGCCCCGTAGTTCCACACGTAGAAGCTGAACGTGAACTGGGTGTTCGACGGGAACGGTCCCTGCACATTGCTGGGAGAGATGTAGTAGCTGGCCGGCGTGTACTGCTGGTCGTAGTCGAGCATGGGTGTCCACGGCCTCCAAGCGTACGCGTAGATGTTGTACACGATGTATGGCAGCGAGAACCTGATCGGGAACGTGCCGCCGCCGCTCACCGTATCGGGCAGCTTCTGCTGCGCAGGCAGCACGCGCACAACCGCCGAGAACCTCTCGCTGTCGCCCGCCGACCCATCGAATAGCGCCGACCTCACCACCAGCGTGAACACGCCAGCCTCGGGCTTGCTGTGCGGGTACAACCAGAAGCGGTAGTCGATAGCCGGGAAGAACACGAACCGCCTCGCGTTCTGTATCGAGCCAGCGCCCGTGCCAACCCAAGCGAAAGTGCCGCCACCCATGTAGTAGAACCAAGAGGCCCCCTGCCCGAAGAACACGCCGGCGAACTGCCCATCAGGACCGATCGCGAAGCCGATCAGCGACGTGTCGGGCAGCGACCAGGAAGCCGCGTACTCGAAAGCCAGCCCGTTGGAGACCGAAGGCTTCACGTAGAACCAGCGCCAGTCGCCCGACTCGAACCTCCAACCCCAGTTGTTGGCGCCCCGGATCCTCGAAGCGATAGGCCACCTCCCGTTAACGCCCGAGGTCAAGTTGAGCGGCGAAGTGCCCACGGTCGCGTACACGTTGAACGAGTAAGGCACGTTGATAGGCAAAGTCACGTTGCTAACTACGATGACCTGGCCGATGTACGTGGTCGGCACCGCGTTGCTCGGCACTCTGACGGTGAGCGTGAAGGTCTGTGAGGCTCCCGGAGCAATAGCCGCCGACGAGGGGGACACGCTGACCCACGTCGCAGCACCGTACACAACGTCCACGTAGTTGACCGTCACGCTAACCGGCACTGGCGGCACGTAAGCGTCGGAGGGCACAGCCCAGCCCCGCACCAGGTCCACCGTGACGACAATGCCCTTATTCCCGGAGAGCTTGCCGGTCGGGTAGGACATCGTGGCAAGGTTCCAGTTGGACCAGCCGTAGCCGTAGTTGACCAGCACCATCTCGTCCGGGTCAGGCACCCCGTTACCGTTCGCGTCCGACTTCCAGATGTGAACCCACACCCTCACCCGCACCGCCGGCTTGTACGAGTTCGACGGGTCGAACGCCGAGTACGGGATCGTCGCCACAACCTCCATGAACCTCCATGTTGCCGTGATGTTAGCCGAGGTGAAGACCCAGTACGTCCTGTTGTAAGAAGCGTAGGGCGCCAGCGACAGCGACCTCGTTAAGGTCACGCTCCTCGTCAAGTTGAATAACGCCGGGGAAACGCTCACGCTCGCAGTCTTGTTCGTCGGGTTCCTCACGGTCAGCGTGATCGAGGCAGTGCCACCCTGCGCGACATCGCCGAAGAACAGCGAGCCGTCGATCCTACCGGCGGTTGTGCCCGGCAGCGCGCAGCTAGGCATCGAGAGCTCGGTGCCCGCCCACCGGAGCATCAGAGCCGCGATGTTGTCGCACCACTGCCAGTACCATATGCTGGAAGCCTTCGACGAGTACGCGGACCACAGCGAGCCGCTGGAGACCTGCAGCTCGTACCTGGCGGAGCTCTTGCCGGAGAGCAGGCGCGCCAGCGACACCGCCCTGAACGCGTTCACCCTGCCGGCGCCCTCCGAAGCCGTGTCGTAGCGCAGCAAGTCCGCCGCCGAGGTGATCACGTTCTTGACCAGCGCCGGGTCGGCAGCCGTCCCGAGCACCTGGTAGACCAGCGCGGCGACGCCCGCCGTGAGCGGGGTGGCGTAGCTCGTGCCACCGAACAGCGTGAAGTTGTAGTGAACAGGGGCCGCCGTGAAGCCGAACGCGCCCACGTTCACCACGTCAGGCTTCACGTAGCCGACCACTGTTGGACCCCTAGCAGACCAGCTGATCACCTCGTCGCTCGACCACCCAGCGCCCGACTGCCAGAGCGCCGACCCATCGGACTTGGAGTACACGTAGGCGAAGTGCGTGCTCGTCGAAGCGCCGACCGTCAAGACTCCCGGCGAGGCGCCCGGGCTAGTGATAGTGCCGTAGCCGGGGCCACCGTTGCCAGCAGCCTGCACGATCAAGATGCCCGGATACCTGGGGTCGAGGAAGCCCGGCAGCGAGAGACCCGCCACGAACACTGACTCGAGGTCGTAGCCGAAGGCGCCGAAGTCATATGCAAAGTACGAGATGCCCCAGCTGTTGCTGATCACGTGCGCCCGCTTCGAGCCCGTGTAGTAGAACCTGCCCGTATATGGGTCGACGTCGAAGCCCGCAGCCCACAGCATACCCACCTCCACGTTCCCGATCCACAGCGCCTTGACGCCCAGGACACCCGCGCCCGGAGCCATGCCCGTAAGCCTCACCACGCCCAAGCCCGTGATGTTGTACGCCACCACGCCCCGCCCGGCCGCGGCGGACGCGCACGACGTGCCGTGCCCGTAGAAGTCGTAGAAGATGCTCAGCCACCTACCCTGCTTGTCCCAGCCCGGGTAGATCTCAGCCGGGTAGTTGAACCACCACCACCAATC
>JAJHRM010000105.1 GCA_020832965.1 Thermofilum sp.
ATCGGGCAGTAAGAGATTTCAAACCCCCTGCCGCACAATCCACGATGCCGGAGAAGGAGGAGAAGAAGGAGGAGAGGAAGGAGGGAGAGAAGAAGGAGAAGAAGGCCAAAGCACCCAGGTGCCGCTAAGCGTGCTGTACAGGAACAATAACCACACTGGAACCCCTGATTGGCTGAAAGACCCCGTCCAGGAGCGCGCCCCCAGCTGGGTTCCTCAACAAACAGGGTGTAATAAGTCCCACTCCCTTCTCGCGTATAACGCGAGCTGGCGGAGTCTTTTAGTAGGAAGTTAGGAAGGCTGGAGCCCCCATAAAGTGCGCGGAGACACTTTTAGGAGGCTTAAAACATTCACGATTTCCTTGTGAGAGTTAGAGAACGTGAATGTCGCCACGCTATGGGAAGAAGAGGAAACATTTTTATTTACTCCTTTTATAAGTTTTCTTGCTACTATGAATACGGAGAAGAGCTGCTTAATAGGGGTTGACATTGGAACGAGCTCTGTGAAGGCTATTGCTGTGGACCTTGGAGGAAACCAGCTGGCTAGCGCTAAAACACCCCTGACTCTCTACTCTCCTGCCAGGCACAACTATCTACAGGATGCTACAGAGATAAGAAATGCATTGTTTCAAACGCTTAGGATGCTAACTGAAAGAATAGTGAGTTGCAAAATTAATGCAATAGGTATAACTGGTCAAAGTATCTCACTGATAATAACCGATAATGAAGGTAGGCCTATCTACCCAGTAATAAACCATCTTGATGCTAGAGCCGCTACGCTCCTGGATTATTTATCAAGTAAATTTGGCTCAATAGGTTACTTTGGGATGAAATTTATAGGAAATCTAGCCTGGATTAAGATGTTTGAGCCTAATATATGGGATAGAATAGGCATGGTGTTTGATGTTAGAGAGTATGCTGGCTACCTCCTCACAGGTAAGCAGTCTATTGATGAACTTTGGTATCAAGTTGAAGATGTGGAGAGGTATCTTCAAGAGCTTGGTGTGCCTAGCAGATGGCTAGGCCAGCCTATAAGTTTCACAGAGGTGCTAGGGTATGTAACCGAGACTGCTCATCGGGAGACAGGGCTACCCGCTGGAACTCCGGTTGTAGTAGCACCTGGAGATGCTCTTGCAAGCCCCTTCGGTTCGGGGGTTATTCGGGAGGGTAATATGGCCGATATCAGTGGTGTGACAGAGATAATGACTGTGGCGACAACCTCTGCTCAAGGAATCATAGCCTATCCCTACCTACTGGGTGGGCTTAAGCTTGTACAGTTCTCACCTCCCATTGGGCTTATACACCAATGGCTTGTGAGGACCACAGCAAAGATACTAGGCATAGAGCTGGAGAGAGCATACACGGTATTCGAGGAAATGGCTAAGAAGTCCGAATCCGGTAGCGGTGGGGTAATATTTCTGCCAGGCTCATTTAGACCAGGTCCCAAAAAGTTTAATATAGCTCTTACAGATATAACTTACTTCAATGATATTAAGCATATTGCGAGAGCTTTCTATGAATGCAGTGCTTTTGAGCTTAGAAGAACTATTGAGGTTTTTGAGAAATTTGGCTGTAAGGTTTCCAGGATCATAGCCAGCGGGGGTGGTGCTACGCCTTTCTGGTGCCAGCTAAAAGCTGATGTTTTAGGAAGGGCTGTCGAGGTGCCAGCGGTAACGGAGACAGGATGTTTAGGAGCGGCTCTAGTAGCTGGCTATGCCGTCGGGCTCTATCCGAGCCTGAAAGAGGCTGCGTCCGTAGTAAGGATAGCTAAAATGTATGAGCCATCTAAAACTTACGACTACGAAGAGAGATACCATCAATACCTCGAGGCTAGGGAGAAATATGGTCAGTTCCTGTAAAGGCTTAACGTTGAGAGGTATAAGGTGTCTATGTGATTACCTTATAGTACGAAAAATTTATATGAGATCCTCAATGTACTGAGTACAGAGAGCCGGTATGAGAGCTGCAGTGTTATACGGTAAGGAGGATGTGAGGATAGAGGAAGTTCCAATGCCGCAAATAAACAGTGATCAGATGCTTGTCCGCGTAAAGGCTTGCGGTGTGTGCCCATCAGATATACGTGTTTATATGGGGGAAAGTGTTTGGGTTGAACTCCCATCCATTGGAATTTCAGGACATGAGATTTCAGGTGTTGTTGAAGTTGTAGGAGAAAATGTTCATGATATTAAGGTTGGCGACAGAGTTGCTGGTACTTTAGGTAGACCTTGTGGAATGTGTAAGTACTGTATCACAGGACGGGATAATCTTTGCTCCAATCTAAATCGGTATAAAGTTAAGTACTGGGGTTATAGCGAATATGTAGCAGCATACCCTGAGAAGATGATGAAGTTTAATGGTGATATTAGTTTCGAAGAAGCAGCCTTTACAGAGCCCTTAGCAGCATGCGTAAATGGTATCAGAAGAATGGGGATAAAACCCGGTGATTACGTGGGCATAATCGGTGTTGGGCAGATGGGTCTAATGCTTACTCAGCTGGCTAGGTTGCTAGGCGCCGAGGTAATAGCTTTCGACCTACTGGATGAAAGGCTGAAAATGGCTGAGAAGCTAGGTGCAGACCATGTTGTAAATGTTGCTGAAGCAGATCCTATTAGAGAGGCATTAAGTGTGTCTGGTGGCGAAGGACTGAATCATGTCATCGTCGCAATTGGAGGTAGGGAACCTATTGAACTAGGTCTGAAAATGCTGGGAAAGGCTGGAACTCTTAATATCTTCGCCTCTACTCATCCTCAAGCAGAGATTCATTTGGATCCCAATATTGTACATTACCGTGAGCTAGTAATTACAGGGTCATTTAGTGGTACTAGGAATGACCTCAGAACGGCTATAAGGCTTATTGAACGCCGTAGGATTGATGTTAAGAGCCTTATAACGCACAGACTACCGCTGGAGAAAGTGGTGGAGGGGTTTAAGATTCATATTGAAAGAAGAGGTTTAAAGGTTGTGATAATGCCCTGAGGTGGTGTAGTGCATGTCCAGGATAGGTAAGAAGATCAGAATGACTAGGATTTTCCGGCAAGATGGTAGAACTCTGATATTTGCCTTTGATCATGGAGCAATTTTAGGCCCGGTTAGAGGCGCTGAGGACATAAGCTGGATTCTGGAAGAGGTTATTAGTGGTGGAGTAGATGCTATTATGACGACACTAGGCGTGATAAAGAATTATGGACCCTCCTTCTCCAAGAAGGGGTTAGGCTGGATTCTCACTCTACAAGATAAGAACCCGTTGACAGCTTCTCAGAGCATGACTTTAGCTTCCCAGCTGGGCGTGGATGCCGTGAAGATATTTGTAAGGATGGGGGGTGAAGAGCAGTGGCAAGACCTAGAGACGCTGTGGAGTCTTGCTAAAGCTGGAGAAGAATACGGCATACCTGTTCTGGCCGAGATGTACCCTGTTAAGACTGGAGAGAGTTCAAGCCACGTAACGGCTGAGTACATAGCGAAAATCTCCAGGATAGCTGCCGAATACGGTGCAGATATTATCAAGACATTTTACACTGGTAGTGAAGAGAGCTTCAGATACGTGGTCAAGGTATGCCCTGTCCCAATTGTGGTATTAGGAGGTGAAAGAGCTAAGTCAGATGTAGAGTTTCTTAGGGACATAGCTTCAAGTATTAAAGCTGGTGGAGCTGGTGCGGCAGTGGGCAGAAATATATTCGAGCACCCTAACCCGAAGCTAATAACAAAGGCTCTTTCAGCAGTCATACATGATAACCTGCCTCCAGAGGAAGCAGCTGCACTCATTTCGCCTAATAAGAGAAGGGAGGGTTAGGTTTATATACTAGGGTTTTTCTAAAATTCTGTAGCGCGTACGCGCTACAGGTGAGCATAGGGGATGGGAGAGCGGTTAAAGAAAGCAGCACCAATACCTCTCCTTCTCTGGGCTATAGGTGGGGTTATTGTATTCCTGGCGATCACCGCTGCTGTTAACCCTCCTGGACCGTACATGGGGGTTGCTCAATCACCTATGAGAATTGCATACTGGTACAGCTATGTTTTCCTGGTGGAGCTCCCCATAGCCCTCTTGCTCTTATCGCTTTTTCTCAGAAAGGAGGAGTGGAGAGCTCCTCCGGGGCGCTATGTGCCAGGTAGAAAGTACCCACTTCTTTCTACCTGGCATTACACGGCCATAGCTATAATGGCGGCAGCGTACGCTGGTCTAGGTTTTGTAACAGGAGTTACCAACATAGATATCGTAGCACTTGCCACAGGTCTTTTAGCTGTCTACTTTGGACCATTAGTGAGTTTTATAGCAATAATTGTTGGAGCATTTATAAGGTTTATGCTAGGAGGTCTTCCATGGGTAGCACCGGCTGGTATTGGGGCATTCGCAGTTTCAGATGCATGCCGCTGGACGATTATAGGCTCCATATACTGGTTTCTAGTGAGAGGTAGAGGCATAGGCGCTAGGGGTATAGCATACTGGTTGCTGGTAATACCAATAGCTGTGCTAGTTCACGGGGGTTCCATAATCATGAGCTTTTGGGCGCAGGGTCCTCTCGAATGGATGATGGGTAACATTGCCTTTATGGTGTTCTGGTACCCAACATCTGTTTTATCCTATGTAATAGGCATGGCAGCAGGTGAAGGACTTTACAGGGCTACTGCGAGGGCTGGGGTCCGTGCAGCATGAGCTACGCTATCGAGATACGAGATTACTCTCTTACCTATTTGGGGGCATCTAAGAAGGCCTTGAAAAATATAAACTTGAAGGTTAAGCAAGGCGAGATAATAGGCATCGTCGGGCCGGCAGGCGCGGGTAAGACAAGCCTCCTCCTTTCATTGAATGGTATAATCCCTAATGACATCCCAGCTATTCAAGAGGGTAGTATAGTAGTGAATGGTTTGAATGTGATGGAACACGATGTGCCAGAGCTTGCTAAGCATGTCGGGGTAGTTCTGGAAAACCCAGATATTCAGTTACTCTCGGCAACAGTCTATGACGATGTGGCTTTTGGTCCGTGCAACTTAGGGTTAAGCCGTGATGAGATAATAAATAGGGTGGAGAAAGCTCTGGAGGTCACGGGGTTAAAAGGAAAAGAGCTCCGCAACCCCCTCCAGCTCTCCGGGGGCGAGCAGCAGAGGTTAGCTATAGCATGCATACTGGCAATGGATCCGCCTATAATCGCCTTTGACGAGCCATTGAGCATGCTTGACCCTGCCGGAAAGGAGGACGTAACCAGGTTCCTAAAGAGTCTGGTGCGAGAAAGAGATAGAACAGTGATAATAACGGAGTCAGGACCAGATCTCGAGTACACTTTGCCGTATTTCGACAGGCTCGTGGCGATGAAGGACGGCGAGATAGTGGCTGAAGGGTACCCGGAGGAGCTTATTGAAAGCGGCGTTCTCGAGAAGATCGGCGTTGGGGAGCCGCAGGCTACCGCGCTGCTCCGTAAGCTTGCCTCAAGCGGTTATTCGGTCAAACCGACAGCCAGCGTAGAGTCAGCTGCCCTCCAGCTATCAAAGCTCTTGGAGGAGAGATCCCCAGTGGATGCACGTACCGCTTTCGACGAAGGTGAGACCCATACTCATGGAAATGTTATCCTTAGGATGGAGAACGTCTGGCATGTATACCCGGGTGGTGTTGAGGCACTGAAGGGAGTAAGCTTGGAGGTTCGTGAAGGTGAGATGATAGGGCTTGTGGGCAACAATGGTTCGGGGAAAACAACTTTATGCATGCACGCTGTAGGAGTTCTCAAACCCACAAACCCTGAAGGAAGAGTGCTTGTAATGGGTCGTGACACCAGAACCATGAAGTTTAGGGAAATAATAAGGTATGTTAACTATGTCTACCAGCTACCGGACCATATGCTCTTTCAGGAGAAGGTGGAAGACGAGGTTGCCTTCGGTCTTAAAATGTTGGGTTTCGCACCTGAAGATGCGAGGAAAATCGTTAATGAAACCCTGAAAATATTTGACCTTGAGAGATACAGGGACTCATATATAATGTATCTTCCTAGAACTGTCAAGCGCTTAGTCTCACTAGCATGTGTTGTAGCATTAAAGCCGAGACTGCTCCTGGTTGATGAGCCTACTACAGGGTTGGACAGGGGAATGTCGGAAAAAGTGATGAGTATTCTGGAGAAGTTGAATAGGGAAGAGGGTATGGCTATCGTGGTGGTTTCCCATAATATGGAGCTCATAGCTAAGTACTGCAGGAGAGTAATTGTAATGAGTAATGGACGTATTCTCGCTGATGGTCCCACCAGGCAGGTCTTTGCTAACGAGGAGGTGCTTAGTAGAGCTGGCCTTAGACCGCCTCAGGTTATGAGACTCTTCAAGGCTGTGCCACAGCTGGCCGGCTATCCGGTGTTGTCCGTCGAGGAGGCTTTAAAAATCCTCTGCAGCAGAGGTGAGTGAGCATGTCTCTCTTCCTGGAGTATGCTCCAAGGGATACCCCTTACCACAGGCTTCACCCCATTACTAAGCTTATAATAACGCTTGCACTAGTGATACTGACTGGTCTTTACTGGGATGTAAGATTCCTCCTATTAATACTGGTGATCGGGCTTCTCTTGTCGTATCTGGCCAGGGTGCCTATCAAGTGGTTCCTGGCTATAGTAGCTGTGCTAATAGCGGAAATACCACTCGTTGTGATAGGTGTTCTTACACAGGCCAATCCGCTACTCTTTAAAGTTTATCCAAGGGAGTTTGTCTCAAGGGAGATCTTTACGGCTACGCTTCCATTGATAGGAAGAGTAGGTTTGACATGGGGTGGTCTACTATGGGGACTAGCCTATGAACTAAAAATACCCATACTGCTGCTCTGCTTCTACCCCCTGATCTACTCTACATCATTTAATGACTTAGTGAATTCTCTCAGTAGATACAATATGCCATATCAATTACTATACGTGTTGATGGTTGCTTATAGATTTGTTCCATTTATCGTTAGAGAGACCACGACTATCATGACGGCTTTAAGGCTTAGAGGCTGGGAGATAAGCTCTAAGAACCCTAAAATAGTCCTTGAGAGAGGTTCCTCGCTTGCTTACACTCTTACAAGAGTGTTTGTGAAAACAATTGATGAGGTAAACATTGCAGCTAGGATAAGGGCTTTCGGAGCATCTAAGTACACTCCTGTAAGATACATGGAGATGAGCGCTCTCGACAAGCTCCTATCAATTACCAGCCTAGCCCTCTTCTGCCTTGCTGTATATCTCCTCTTTGCTCACAACATTGGCATGATATGAAATTTTTGGCATTTTAAATATTTTTCTCTTCTCTCAATGCTTTGTTAGCATACTATTAGCAGCGCGCTGAAAGGAGGTAGGAGCGAGTGAGTAGCATGTTCGGCTGCGCGCGCAGCCGAACATGCTAGGGAGGCGGGCTTCAAGATTCTAATCCCTGTTGTCAGGTTTCTCCACAACTGGCGGTTCTCGTGGAGCTTGTGGAGACGTAGCTGCTTGCGTCACTTCCTCCTGGCTGCCCGCCTCTCCCACTCGTAATACTCCCTGAGGGCCTCCACGGGGTTTTCGGCGTGGATGAGCTTCACCAGGGTCTCGCGCGGCGCGCAGGAGTACATCGCCGGGGAAGTGGAGGAGTAGCGCACCGGCACGCCACCATAGCCCTCGGCTAGCCAGTACTCTCTAAAAGTTTCAACGCGCTTAGAGATATAAAATTCAAGCAGGAAAGAGGCTCACGCGCACCGCTGCCACTCCCATCGCCGCCAGCCCGCCTCGAGGCACCTCCCCGTGCATTATGATCCGCGGGCGCGAAGTCTCATACTAGAGCTACACGTTAAAGGCTCTTTCTAAAGCGCGAGTAAGAGTGCTGGAGAACGTGAGGAGAGCTACAGCGGTGTGAAGCATCACAGCAAAGATAGCGCGCTGCGAGCGCACCGCCGCGGCCCTGGGGAGCCTCAGGGCGCTCGAGGATCTCAAGGTGTCGAGGGTCTTGAGGGTCGTGGTGGAGCTGGGAGGCGGCTACGTCACCCTCTCCAGGCTCGACGCGCGTGCTCGTGGCCCGCTGGGGGGAGGGGTTGCCCGGCGTGCTCCACGTCAGGCTGAGGCTGCTCGAGGAGGGGGCCGAGCGCGCTCTCCGCGGGGCGGTAGCAGCGCGCTGCAAGCATAGCCACCAAAGTGTAGGAGGGCGTCCATGGTGCTCAGGCGCGCTCCAGCGCTTCCTCGAGGAGGAGCACGGTTAGCCCCGACCCCTCCGAGAGCAAGGCCTTATTTTGTCCAAAAGCTCCCGCCGGGAGCCCTATTTTCGAGCGCGTGCTAAGCAGCAGCTGAGAAAGAACTGAGCGCCGGCGCTACCGGCTCGAGGGAGCTGCGCCTAGCAGGGGAAACGCTCCCGCCAGAGAGCTAGAAGTGCAGGTAGAAGAGCTTCAGGAGGGCGAGCTCGAACCCCTCGCCTCGCGCCTCGGCTGCCTCGCAGAAAAGCCTGCGAGTAAGCTTACTCGGAGAAAGTATCGCTGCTAGCTTCGCGTGCGCCCTTGCGAGCTCCTCGTCACTGCCGGCTAGTGCCCAGAGCATAAG
>JAJHRM010000106.1 GCA_020832965.1 Thermofilum sp.
ATAGCCACGAAGCAGAAAGCCTTCTTTGTGCCAAGCATACCTACGAGAGTTGTTGACAGAACAGGCGCTGGAGACGTGTTTACTACGGTATTCGCCATAGAGTATCAGCGCACCGGTGATGTAAGAGAAGCGTCTGCTTATGCAACTGCTGCCGTGTCCTTTCTCATTGAAAAGCCTGGATTGGACGGTTTACGAGACCGATGGGAAGTTCGCAAACGTGCAGAAAAATTAATGGAGAAAATAAAGGAGCTCAGCTAGCTAAACTACTTATATATCTTTTCATAACTTGATCTCTGTTGTGGAGAAGGATAGATTACTGGATGCACTTAATGTAAGAATTAGGGATGCTCGGGAGGTCCTAAAGAAAGTTGTCCACAGAACTCCTCTTCAACACTCTAAAACGCTATCCGACTTAACGAAGAGTGAAATATACCTGAAGCTTGAAAATCTTCAGAAAACGGGTGCCTTTAAGGTTAGAGGTGCCTATTACAAAGTACAAAAGCTAGCTGCAGCAGGCGTTAAGAGCGTAGTTGCAGCTAGTTCGGGGAACCACGCCCAAGGAGTCGCGTTCTCAGCTTCGTGCTTAAACATCAAGGCAACAGTTGTTATGCCTAAGCATACTCCCTTCTACAAGGTGAATGCAACAAGGAGCTACGGCGCAGAAGTTATCCTCTACGGCGATACGTACGATGATGCCTACCAGAAGGCACTCGAGGTTGCCGAGCAGACTCATTCAGAATTTGTACATCCCTTTAATGACATCGACATCATAGCTGGCCAGGGGACAATTGGTGTTGAAATATTCGAGGACCTTAGTAACGTGGAAGCCATCGTGGTACCGGTAGGAGGCGGCGGACTTATATCCGGTATAGCGGCTGCTATAAAAAAGCTCAAGCCAGATGTGAGAGTGATCGGCGTGCAGCCTAGGGGGGCTCCTGCGACTTATCTATCTTTTCATGAAAAAAGAATAGTTGAAACTCATGAAGTTAGCAGCATAGCCGATGGCGTTATAGTTAAGAAGCCTGGGGACCTCACCTTGAAAGTTATGGAAGAGCTCGTAGACGACGTCGTCCTTGTAGATGACCGAGAGATAGCTAGGGCGATGTTCCTGCTCCTGGAAAGGGTAAAAACGCTCGCTGAGCCAGCCGGCGCACTGAGCGTTGCTGCAGTCGTTTCCGGTGCAGTGGATGTAGAGGGCAAGAAAACAGTGCCGGTTATCAGTGGCGGCAATGTTGACCCGACGCTTCTCATTAGGGTGCTTGGACAAGTCCTCTATTTGGAGGGGCGTCAAATAAAAATTCAGGGGATTCTCCCGGATAAGCCTGGTCAGTTGAAGAAAGTTGTAGATGTGATTGCAGAGCTTGGGCTAAATATTATCGAGATCCAGCATGAGAGACTTAATCCGCTGTTAACTCCCGGCATGGCACTAGTAACGCTAGGTCTTGAAGTGCCAGGCAGAGAATATGCTGATATATTGGTTCTGAAACTTAAACAAATGGGACTAGACTTTAGGGTGGTTTAAAAATGCCAGAGGTTATATTTACGGAGAGAGCACCTAGACCTATTGGTCCCTACTCACAAGCAATTAAAGCTGGAGGCTTCATATTTGTTTCCGGGCAGATACCAGTAGATCCAGCTACAGGCGAAATAATCAGTAATGACATCAAGGCGCAGACGAGACGGGTGCTTGAAAACATCAAAGCCATCCTGGAAGCTGCTGGCTCCTCTCTGGATAAAATCGTATATTCCATCGTCTTCCTCAGAGACTTATCACACTTTCAAGCCTTCAATGAGGTATATTCAGAGTACTTTGTGAACAGTAAACCGGCACGGGTAACTGTTCAGGCAGCAAATATACCTAAAGGAGCACTCGTCGAGATATCGGTCGTTGCGGAATCTTAGAACACAAAAATCTTATAGCCCTGAGATTTGCATAAATTGTTGTTAGCGGGGGTGCCCGAGCTAGGACAAAGGGGGCGGACTCAGGATCAATTAGATGAGACCTCCGCTGGCGCTGGCCTGCCCGGGTTCGAATCCCGGCCCCCGCACCAGTCATTCTCAGGATTTTCTGTCCATAAAGTGAAGTAGAGAGGCGCGCGCAAGTGTTATTATCATGGCCGTGGAGCCTGTGCCCTACGGGATAAGATTTAAAAACCGGGATAGTGATTTGAGGAAGAGGTGGTGAATCTCGTGAGAGTGCTTCACGCTTCCTCAAGCATCCAGATACCAGGGGATGTAAAGGTTAAGGTGTTAGGCAAGAAAGTCGAGGTGGAGGGACCACTGGGGAAAGTCGAAAAGGATTTCTCGCATGCAAAGAGGATTTTCATCAGACTGGAAGATAAAAACGTTATTGTCGAGACGCATGGCGCCACTAAGAAGGACTATGCCCTGGTGAACACTATTGCCTCCCATATAAATAACATGGTTATTGGCGTTACAAAAGGTTACCGTTATAAAATGAAAATTGTTTATGCACACTTCCCGATGAACCTCAAAATCGTTGATGACAAAGTCATCATCGAAAACTTCCTTGGAGGAAGAGGTAAGCGCTCGGCCAAAATCATGCCAGGTGTAAGGGTTAAGATTGAAAAGGAAGACGTTATCGTTGAGGGCATAGATAAGGACGCTGTAGCGCAAACAGCTGCTAACATTCACTTGGCAACCCATTTGCGCGGTAAAAGAGCGCTCAGCCCACATGGTCGTGAGGGAACAGGTCCAGGCATACTGGACGGAATCTATCTCTACGCAATCGAGTACTTAAAGTAGTTTACATGTCTCTGATCGACCTTCACATCGGAATTGATGATACAGACTCCCCTCTGGGTTTTTGCACTACTTTTTTGGCTTTAATCCTCGCTGACAAACTAAGGGAAGCCGGAGCAACTTTCTCGGATTTGCCATACCTCATCAGGCTAAACCCCAACGTGCCTGCTAAGACTCGTGGCAATGGTGCTGTGTCTCTACATTTTAGGCTGGAATCGTACAAGATAAAGCAAGCCGAGAATATTATTAGAGCGACAACCGGCGACTTTACTGAGAAGCATGCTAAGACAGACCCTGCCGTTGTAATCCTGGCTGGTGAAGTGCCCAGCAGCCTTAGGCAAGTGTTCCAGCGAGCCCTCTCCGAGTATTTGCCCGCCAGCTATGTTCATAGCTTAGTTAAAAGAGACTCTTTAAACGGGAAAATTAGACTTATCTATGCACGTAGGGACGCCCCAAGAGGGATTGTTGGCGCAATTTCTGCCATTGCTGCGTATCCGTTAAAAGAATACACCTACGAGTTACTTGTCTACAGAGATTTGAAGGAAAAGGAATCAACAAGGCGCATAAGCCCTGATGCCTTTCTGCGGATTGATAGGAGACTGCGCCCCATAGTATTCTCGACGTTTGATCATCATTCTAAGAGACTTCTAGCTGTTCCCCACGGTCCGGACCCTGTTCTGTTTGGTTTGAGAAGCCTTGATGCAAGTGTTCTGCTCAAGGTCGCAGAGGAGATAAGCAGCAAAATCAAGTTCCTAGGGTATGTTGTCTTTAAGACTAACCAGGCAACAAATATGCATCTCAGGGTCAAAAAGAAGGTTGCCTTCCTCAGACCTTACGATTCTGCAATTATTCAAGGAAACATTCGTTCGAGACCTAAAATTACCGCTGGAGGACACACTTTCGTTGAAGTGTGCGATGATACAGGCTGCGTTACTGTAGCATTCTTCAAGGAGACCGGTAGGCTTAACAGAGTTGCTAGGCTTTTACAGGTAGGAGACATGGTCGAGGTTGGCGGGGGAGTAATTCCTAGAGAGAGAATCACTTTCAATGCGGAAATCCTTAGAGTTATTAAGGTAAGCCCCCTGGTGATGAAAGGAAATCCCAGGTGTCCATCCTGTGGCACACGAATGACCTCAGCGGGTCACAACAAGGGATATAAGTGTCCGAGATGCGGA
Organism: Thermofilum sp.; assembly: GCA_020832965.1. The sequence continues at coordinate 3,939 of JAJHRM010000106.1, forward strand.
TTCAGGTCTACCACATTAGAAAAAGAAGTGAAAATTCTGCCTAGAATGCTAGAGCCAGGAATATATGTTCAGTCTCCAGCAGCCTTCAGGCATTTAACAAGGCCCCAAGAAATATATGGTTTACATGCCGCACCGTTAAGTGGAGATTGGCTTAGCACGCACGAGTGGTTCAAGCTCAGGAAAGTTAATAGCATTGGCACGTAACGCCGACGAATTTATCCTAGGCTATTGATCCGGCGCGCGTGCGGAAAATGCTCAGGGCCGCTTACAAAACGGGCTACGGCGCATTGCTAGACCTGCTTGACAGCGATAAGTGGACTGCACTGAAGAAGCTACAGCCAAAACGACGCCCGGTACACGCAGCCTTCCAGGGATACATCCTCTGGCTAAACTACTACGAAGAAAAACAGATGCTACAGGCATGCACACTGCTCAAAGACCTGAAGGACACGTCAAGGCTAGCCCAGGCACTCGCAAAGCTGGGCATAGAAGCACGAATATGCACGCAGAAAACCGGCTACCGCTTCGTGAAGCTCAACGGACGCAACATACTGAAACTAGCAGAGCGCTGCCAAGAGTCAAGGAGAGAGGTCAAGGAACTAGCGCAGAAACAAAACCTACAGCCAAGAGAACCCGTAACACGCAGGCTACTCAAAACCACCCCAACCCAGATCAAAAGCTAGAAAGGGGTGCGCGCTAGGAGCGGCATAGAAGAGGCGCTATGATCCATGGGTGCATAGAATAATAGAGGGGGCGACAATAGAGCTGTTCACGCGCGCTAGCAAAAATGGAAAAGTGATCAGCGAGCCTTGCGTCTTCACAGCTCAGGCTCCGCCGACTCTCTTTTCCTCATCAATTCTACTTTTCCGAAATTCACATTTTTATTATTTAGCGCGCTAAGCGACACTTATAAATCGCTTTACATTTAGGTCTATTTGTGCAGCCAGTCCTCGATGTTTTGGGAGAGCTAGGGAAAGCTGTAGACCCGGTAATGACAGAGTTCCTGGTAAAAAACGCAAGTCCAGAGTTTCACGAGGCCGTCTTGTATCAAATAAGGATGGGCGGTAAACGTGTACGCCCAGCCTTGACTATTGCATGCTGTTTAGCGGTCAATGGCAAAATGCAGGATGCTCTCCATGCTGCCGCAGCTGTAGAGCTGGCTCATAACTATTCCCTCATTCTTGACGATATTATAGACCATAGTGAGCTGAGAAGAGGATTGCCTACCCTCTGGAAAAAATATGGGATTAGTACTGCGATACTTGTTGCAGTACACTATCGAGAGACGATTTCCCAGGTTCTCAACCACACAGTAGACCCTGCGTTATTCAATGAAATAATGGCTGAAACGATCAAGTTATTGACGGACGGGGAGAGACTCGACATTCTCTTCGAGCAGGCAGGCCGTACCGATGAGCCGTACGTATTGGAGAACCGCTATAAGAAGGTTAACCTGAATGATTATCTGTGTATGATCGAAAGAAAAACGGCCAAGCTCATTGAAACCTCATGCGTCTTCGGAGCACTTTCTGCGAGAGCTTCAGAGGGACTTGTCAAGGCTTTGAGGGAATATGGCTACAACTTGGGCATGGCTTTCCAAATAGGTGACGACATAATAGACATTTTCGGCAAAGAAGAGAAGACAGGAAAGAAGGTTGGTGGAGACATAAAAGAGCACAAGCTAGGAAACATAGTTGTCCTGCTCGCATTAGAGGAGCTCGGACCCAGCGACAAAGAGCGGGTATTATCGATTCTACGTAAGGATGACGTATCATGGGAAGAAGTATCGCAAGCAATCGAAATCTTCTCTAAAACTAACGCTAGGGAAAAAGCCGAAAAAATGAGAAAAGAGTTTGTTAGCAAAGCCATGATTTCCCTGCAACTCTTGCCTCAAGGAGAATACAGAGACATACTGTTAGAGCTTGCAGAGTTCATCGAGAAAAGAGATTTTTAGCTCTTGCGCATCATGGCTAGCTTAATTAGAGACAATTATTTTTTCCTTTGTGAAAAGACATGAAGGAAAACAAGCTAGCAGTAATAAAGCTTGGGGGCTCAGCAATAACCGATAAGGCTAGACCTTACAGCGTACGCCTAGACAACTTAGAAAAAGTCTCCAAAATTCTTGGTAAACTGTACTCCGGAGGTTACAACTTTGTACTTGTACATGGAGGCGGGTCATTTGGTCACCCCACAGCCGCAAAGTACAAGCTTCATGAGGGTGGACTCAGTCCTAACAAGCTGAGAGGATTCGCCGAGACAAGATACTGGATGACCAGGCTAAACACTTACGTGGTTAAAGCTCTTTTAAAGCAAGGAGTTCCCGCGGTATCATTACAAACCTCTGCAATAGCACGCAACAACAATGGTAAAGTGTCGTACTTTAATTACAATATTGTAAGAGAAATGGTCTCTATAAGGCTTGTCCCCGTCCTGTACGGTGACGTTGTACTAGATGAAACAAGGGGTTTTTCAATTCTCTCTGGAGACGTTATAGCAGCCAGAATTGCGGTTCACTTTGGCGCTGGTGCCTTAATATACGTCATGGGTGCAGGCGGTGTTTATTCTAAGCATCCAGGAGACCCTGACGCAAAGCTCCTAAGAGAAGTTACGAGCAAGTCATTGCTAACAGTTGGAGGATGTTCTGGTATAGACGTGACAGGAGGGCTGCGAGAAAAATTAGAGGAGGCATTTATTGCAGCAAGCAATAATGTTAGAGTTGCCATAGGGGGGATAGACTTCCTGGAAGAGATGCTTCTGGGTAAGGATGCACCTTACACACGTGTACTGCCGTGAGAACAATACTTTTATACATGCCTGGCCTCATAGGAAAACACGGATCAGTCATGGAAAAATTCAGCAGGCATTTCAGGGTATATATCAAGGAAATCCACTTGCCAACAAGTGAGAAGGTAGAATTACTGGACGTAACAGACAAAGTAGAGGAGGCTGTTCATGAAAGCAAAATCAAGAATGGCATATGCCTAGTATTTGCACCTCATGCAACAGCTGCAATAATTTTGAACGAACATGAAAGAGGGCTGATGCAGGATATAATGAAAAAAATCCTCGAATTCGCTCCTCCCGAGGAAAATTATTTACATAACAGGGTGGACAACAACGCGCATGCACATATAGCCTCCAGCATCATTGGTCCCTCTGTAACGTTGCCGGTAATCAATGGTGAACTGACTCGTGGGACGTGGCAGAACATTTTCCTCGTAGAGCTAGATGGTCCACGTAGAGCCAGGAGGATCATCATTGAGGTGCTAGGAGAAGAATGAGCACCCTTGGCGCGTATAAGGTCAGTTGAGAAGTCTCCTTACTCTTTATCCTTTAGTCGTGTGAGGGTTACCTTTACATCCACGGCAAGCACCCCCCTACCTTTTTCGTAGACAAAGAGCGGGTTAATATCTATGTCCTCGATTTCTTCAATGTCCAGTGCTAGCCTTGAGAGCCTTATCAGGACATCAACTACCCTCTCATAGTCAGACGGTGGTTCGCCCCTGTATCCTTTAAGAACTCTGTAAATCTTTGTCTCCTCAAGCATCTCGTAGGCGTCATCAAGCGATAAAGGAGCAACCCTGAAACTTACGTCCTTGTACAATTCTACTAATACTCCCCCCGAGCCGACCATCACGAGAGGGCCGAAAATCGGGTCCCGGTGTACTCCAGCAGCGACCTCTTTACCCTTCTCTGCCATTTTCCTCACAATAATCCCGTTAATCCTTGCATTCGGAACCTTCCTGGTAACACTCTCCATTATCTTGCTGAAGGCCTCAGCTACTTCTACGTCGGACTGTAGTCCAACGATTATTCCTCCCACGTCACTCTTATGCAGAATATCTGGAGACTCAACTTCCAGCACCACTGGGTATCCGAGCTCCCTAGATATCTCGACAGCCTCTTCTGGACTTCGGGCAATTTTCTTAGCCAGAATTGGTATACCGTAGTGACTCACTAGCGCCGCTGCCTCAGATGGAGTTAAAATACTTCTCCCCTCCTTAATTGCAGTCATCACTATTTGTCTAGCCAATTCAGCATTCACGGATAGGGAGACCTCTATCCTCCTCTCAATCTTCTCAAGCCCTTGCAGATACCTATACATTGCTCCAAGGCTTGACGCCACTTTTTCCGGGGACTCATAGCACGGAATACCATTCTCTGTAAGTTTTTCACAGGCTTTACTTACTTCTTCTCCTCCGATGAAGGACGCAAGGACTGTCTTCTTCGTCCCAGTCTCTCGCATCGCCCTTAAGAGCGCATCCGCTATCTCGCTTGGGTTTGTTATTGCTGTGTGGCAGTAAAGAACTATGACCACATGAACTCTGTCATCTAATAAAAGATCCTTCAGGGCTCCGTAGTATTGTTCCGCGTCAGCCATGCCCGTTAGGTCAATTGGGTTAAGAACACTCCCGAATGGCGGCATATGCCTCCTTAACTTCTCGGCGAGATCTTGTGGAATACTCATTAATTTTACGT
>JAJHRM010000107.1 GCA_020832965.1 Thermofilum sp.
GCTCATGAGCAATTCAAGGAGTTTATTAACTTTTTGTAGCAGCGTGTAGTGTAGGGTTAGATAACCTGCTGAGTTGTTTTACAACTTCTCCCGCGCGCGAGGGTAGTTAGCTCTTCAGCCTCGAGAGCCCTACACCGGGGGCAAAGTTTTTAAGTACTTTGGTTCTTAAGTACTTGTGGTCGAGCGCGCGCGCGCGGGCTGGCGTGGATTGAGAGTAATGGACCTCCCGCTGGAGGAGGAGGCGCTGGCAGCCGACCTTGCGGAGAAGATGGGCTTGGACTTTGACGACGGTCTTCACTACTACGTGGCGAAGAAGCTGAATGCCGTGATTGTCAGCTACGACAGGGACTTCGACGGGCTGGATGTGGAGCGGTTGGAGCCGAGGGAGCTCGTACGAGAAAACAGCTAGCGAGCTGCACGCGCTGCCGGGCGCGCTACTCGATGACTGCTCCGTAGACTGTGTCGATGCCGAGCTGCTCCGCTCGCCCTAGTGCCTCCTTGTCGATGTTGACTGCGACGATGATGAGCTTCTCCGCCTTCCTCCCGAGGATCTTCTCCACGATCCCCGCCTTCTCGTAGAACCACTCCACATCCTCCAGCTCCGCGTGGGACTTCACCTCCACCAGGTACACCTTCTCGTCGTGCACGTACACATCAACCTCGATCCTCGCACCCCTCCTGTAGAACCTCCCATCAACATCCGTGTAGATGAACTTCTCCACCCTCCCAGGCTCAATACCCCTCTCCTCCAGAGCGTGCCGGTAGAGCTCGAGGACAGTCCTCTCGAGGTCCCTACCCCACCTCCTCCCAAGAGAGCCAACAGCCACCTTAAGCTCGCCAACCGCTCGGGTCAGCTCCTCTAGCCGCCTCCCATGCCCCTCAAGAATCTTGGAGTGCTCCTCCAGAATCCTCGTGTGCTCCTCAAGGAACTTGGAGTGTTCCCTAAGGAGCTTGGAGTGCTTATCCAGAATATCGAAAGTCTTCTCAAAGCCCTCCTTCATGTAGCTTGCCAAGAGCTTCACGGCTTCAGCCATCTCCCGCATCTCCTCAGACCTAGCCCTCAAAACAGCCCTTGTCACAACTTCTTCCAGTCGTTGCCAGTCCAGCTCCGCGCCCACGATGGCTGTAGCACAATTTTACATTTAAGCCTTTCGCGATCTTTCAATTCTTTCTGAGTTGCATCTTTTTCTCTTGACGTGTGTGAGGAGGTAGCTCCTAAGCTCGCTTTCAATTCTTTCTGAGTTGCATCCTACGCAGTTACAGTTACCCGGAACCCACCGCTACTATAAGCTTTCAATTCTTTCTGAGTTGCATCGCATCAGTATGAGCGAGCTACAAACCGCGCTGATACTATTCATCTTTCAATTCTTTCCGAGTTGCATCTTGCAGTTTTTGTGTACTGTTCATCGTCAATACTTGTACACTTTCAATTCTTTCCGAGTTGCATCGCATACGGGGTGAGATTGAGCACCACCTGCCCCAGCGCTGTTATCTTTCAATTCTTTCCGAGTTGCATCCTGGTCGAGGTGGCGCGGGGGTGGTGCTTAAACATAGTGCTCTTTCAATTCTTTCCGAGTTGCATCTGAAGCGTATTTTCTCATTGTTGCTTATATGCTTTTCGCTCTCCCGTGAGAAGCCTGCAAAACTGCCCCGCACCCCAAACTCGCAGATTGGAAGCTTCTGAAGCTTCCCGACTGGAAGCTTCCCACAATTCCCGCTTTAAGCCGGGAATTCCCCCCAATTCTCTTTTCAAAATAGCTTCCCGACGGGAAGCTTCATAAAGATTCATGAGTGTTCGCGTTGGTATGCCTTGATAAACGACAAGTCCTTTATCGCGCCATAGCGAGCTACTTGGCAAAAGCATGCTGAGCTCTTCCAGGTACTAGAGCATGTTTAAAGCCAGTACGTATAAGGTAAGGACGAGTAGCACGAGTAGGGTAAGGCCTAGGAGAAAACTCTTCTCTATTTTAAAGGCTCTTAGCAGCATGGTCATCGACGGAACCCCGACTCCGATGAACAATGGAAACAGGGCGTAAGGTGCGACTCTAAGGAAACAAGCCAGCAGGAAGGCCAGGGCATATAAGACCATCCCGTAGCCGAATAGAATCGCTACGAACATCAGCCTTGCTTTCCACCTGCCCATCCTGCTTGCTTTCTCAGCGAGTTTACTGTAATCGATGAGGGACTGGAGGAGGGAGTCGAGAAATATCCCCACCGCTATGCCGACGGAAACCGCCAAGGCAAAGTTCAAAAAATCACTAGAGACAACTCCAAGGTAGTATAGTGAAAAACCGCCTAGCATGAATACGAGCAAAAACAATGCCATGATGATTGCTCGTGGCTTCCACCACTCAATTAGCTTTCTCAACCCTTCATTCATAATATCCACTTTTCTTTCACTATAGTTATAAAATTTTTCTAATAACTCCTTTAAATTTTTTCTGCTAGTCACCTTAGCGCACCCTATGGAGAAGCTCATAAAGATTCATGAATGTTCGCGGAGGTATGCCTTTGACAAAATAATTGAGCGCTCTAGGGTTTCAGGGACTGGCTTTCCTCTTTTATGAGTAGTAGGATTTTGTCTGGTATCATGTATTGTTTGCCACAGTTATTGCATGTTATTTCTCGTAGCCTTTTGTCTAGGAGGGTTTGAGCTCCGCAATATGGACACTTTATGGTTATTGTCTCGTCGGGGTTTAGGATGAATTCTCTCGCGTATGACCGGTACACCGTATATTGCTTGACCAGGCTGTATAGGTTTTCCTTGAAGCTGTTTTTCGCGGCTTCATCTTTAAACTCTAGGACAACTGTACCGCCGTTTCGCGGCTTTAAAACTAGTGAATTGGGAACGGTTCCGTCGATTATGGTTATGTCTTCTAGGGGTATTTCCATGGATGCTTTATCATAGTCATTTAGAAAGCTGAGAAAGAGGGCAGTGACCATCATAGTCATAGGCAAGGCGTACAGAAAAAGAATGATCGTGTTCGCAGCGTTGTAAGAGGAAAAATAGTAGAGGGCAGGTAAAAAGACTTGGAATAAAATTAGTGGCAATAAAGCAAAGAGAAGGGGCATTACTCTCTTCAAAGTGGGGCTAGTGGTCTTCGACAAAACCACTGGGAGGCGGCCCAGCATATAAGACAGGTGTATGATCCTCTTATTTGTCAACAACAGGTCTCCCAGGACAAGCTTTTTACCTCTCTCCTGGTTATCGCCTTCGCCTTTTTCAATATGGGCCAGTACTTTTTTGTATACCTGAACCACTCTTTCATCTGGGGTCAAAGTTACAAAATCTCTCCATTTCTCTTTCTCTTGTTCCCTGTAGCTAGTATAGTTTACTTTGAAACTGATTAGTAAAGCATTATGAGAATGAACTTGCAACGTGGGGAAAATGTTCCTCATAGCTCAATACACTTATATGTTTAGACGTTTGGGATACTAATAATTTTATCACAAATGGGCTTTCCCCTCAAATTTGTCCCGGCTTACCCACATGTTTTTGGGAGCATGACATAAGTAAATGGCCTCAAAGGCATGAGGCATTATGACATTTAGAGGGGCTGAAGCATCAAAAAGCATCATTTTTTTCACGGCTTTCTCTAATGCTGTTGACAATCTCATCAAGGGGGATTTTTCTAAGGATTGCTTGAGCTTCATTAAGTTTTCTCTTTATTTCTTCTTCCTCTAAGGCTCTCCTTATTACCTTGCTTACTGAAATATTGTACTTTTTGATCTTTTCATATAGCTCTCTTTTAACCTTTGCAGACACCGTAATGTACTGCATAAATTGTAAGTCTAGAAAGTAGTGGATAAAAATTACTACAAAGTCTTCTGGAATGAGAAGAATAGCATTAGGTATGCAAAGAAAAACCATACTTCTGGCCTGCATCTTAAGCGTGAAAATATTTTTCAGTTAGCTCGTAAAGGATATAGCTCACATGGTTTAGATAGATGTGGCCCGCTATGTCCATAGAAGTAAGGCCACTGAAAAGCCCCCAAGAGTTTAAGCAGGCAATAGAAGTCCAGCGTTCCGCTTGGGGCATGCCTGACCTCGAGGTTATACCTACCCGGATACTCATCGCGATATCCAGGAATAGCGGTATCGTTCTTGGAGCATTCGACGGGGGAAAGCTTGTAGGCTACTCCTTTGGTTTCCTTGCGAGGGACAAGTATGGTCTCTACCTGTACAGCCACCATACGGGCGTAGTTAAAGAGTACGAGGGTCAGGGCGTAGGCTTCCTCCTAAAGGCGAAGCAGAGGGAATACGCCTTGAAAATGGGTCTGTCAAGGGTAAAGTGGACATTCGACCCGCTTCAGAGCAGGAACTCGTACTTCAACTTCACTAAGCTTGGAGCCGTGGCCAGGGCCTTCTACCCGAACTACTACGGCGAGCTTTTCGACGAGCTGAACTACGGGCTGCCGACCGACAGGGTTGTAGCCGAGTGGTTCCTGAGGAGCAGGAGGGTGGAGAGCAGGGTCAGCGGCAGGATTGCTGAGCCAAGCCTTGGGGACGCGCGGCACGCAATAGAAGTGTCCAAGGGGAAGCCGGTCTTCACCAGGGTGGCTTCCCAAAAGGTCCTGGTCAGGATCCCCCTAGACATCAACAGGGTGAAAGCTAAGGACCTCCGCCTCGCGCTCGCTTGGCGCTTGTCCTTGAGGAGGGCGCTCCAGCTCTACTTCAGGCTGGGGTACATCGCTTCTCACTACGTCAAGCTGGACGACAGCTACGGGGCGCACGTCTTAGTGAGGAAGCCTTTGAGGCAGATACTCGAGGACCAAGCCTACTAGAAACCCTCTGAGAAAGAGCTGGCTTGCTGCGGTGTATGCATGCCAGTGAGCGCAGCGCGCTAAGAGCCCTAGGAAGCTTCTCCCAGCTAGAATTGGAAAGCTTAAAAATAGCGGCAAAGGTATTACTTGGTAGTATGACTAATGTGAAGATAAGCATAAGTATACCCGAAGCTATCCTAAGGAGGGTAGACGATCTATCCAGGTCGATGAAGATAAGCCGCAGCGAGCTGATCACCAGGATACTAGTTGAGGCCCTGAGCGCGGAGGCAGGCAGTGAGTCTCCCAAGCATCCCACTGTCTTATGGAAGCTTAGCAAAGAGGGGCACTACAGGCTTAGATCTCCGAGGCACCGTGGCGCGCGCTAGAAGTGGGTAGTTGAGGAGGATGAAGAGGAGTGAGGATTAGCTATTATTTCGCCGAAGATGGATATACGGAGGCAGGCGAAAGATTCCAGGCATACCTGTCGTGCATCTTATCGTAAAGGTTGATAGGAAGAGAGCACGCGGACCACCAACAGTTGATACCCCGGCTTAGCGCGCGCGCCGCGCGCTTAGAGTCTACGTTCCCACGGAGCCCGAGCTTCTTACGGGAGAGGTATTGATTGGCAGGGAGATTTTGAACAGCATGGCCCAGTCGATGTTTCTGGATATGCGGAGCAAGCAAACGATCTTAGAGCTGCCCTAGGTTCAGCTAAAAGGGTGCACTCGTTTTTTGTCTTTAGGGAGGTCCCCCTATATGTTCGGTTTTCCAAGCTTTAAATTGTGCTGCCTGTATAACTTTGCTAGAACATTGTCGAGCTTTTCCAACTGGTCTCCTTCCAGCAGCTTGGGTGCATGCGTCGAGAGGATTTCCTGGACTGCTGCGTGGGCTTTTTCCAGGAGGGCTTGCCTGGCGGCTCTTGCCCTGGGCTCCAGGTCCCACACACTGGGGATGCGGATTTCTTTCCTGTAGTTCTGCCTCGTGTGTTTGAGCGCTAGGAAGTTCCCCCTCTTTTCGAGCACGCCCTCGGCAAGTGCCTGAGTGGCTGCTGGGTCTCTGTCGAAGCCCCTCGTAAGCCTGCCTGCAACCATCACTGCCTCGTTGTCTAGGACTAGTTTTTCTAGGGACTGCACGCTCTCGTACTCAAGCATGCCCGCCCCCGAAACCACGTCGAAGCCTGCCAGGGACGCTACCACAGCGGTGTATGCTGCCTCTGCACCCGCCTGGTAGTCTACTTGCTTGGAGTCGCTCAGCGCCATGTAGGTATGTGTAGGGAGGTCCAGGAGCCTTGCCAGGTCCCTGTAGCCGAGGCTTATGAGGACGGCTTCCGGCGAAGTAATCGAGGCTGTGCCATAGTATGGGTGAATCATCGTGGGGCTACCACCGTAGATTACGGGTGCCCCAGGGCGTACAGCTTGGGAAATAGCTATGCCGCTCAGGTTTTCCGCGTGGTGCTGGACTAGCGCCCCGTAGATCGTCACGGGTGAAGTCGCGCCTAGGCTGGGCATCGGGATCAGCTCGGCTGGAGCGTTTAGCCTGGCTAGGTCTACGAGGTTCCTGGAGGTGATAGTGCTCCACGAGAGCGGGGGTGTTGGGCAGACGTCGAATACTGCGAATGGCTTTTCAGCATAATCTTCCCTTACGCTTGCAAGCATCTCGACCATTAGCGGAAGGTTCTCCACGGTAAAAGCCCCAGTAACTACCGGCTTTGAAGAATACTTGAGAACAACGTACAGCCTTACCACATCCCTCACCTCCGCGGGCACGTCCGCAGGCACGAGGGCGGTGCTCTGCGCCTTTAAGCCCTGGAGCGCGTCGGCAAGGACTACGAGGTTCTTTAAGTCTGCAAGTGTCGGGCTCCGCGGCTCTGTAGCCCCGTAGTCGAGTATGCGTATCGCCGCTGATCCAGGGTTAAAGACCCTGGCCCCCTCGCCCAAGACGGCGACGAGGTTGCCGTCGCGGTCGTACAGCCTTATCCTTCTTGGAACAGTCTTCAGCGAATCCTCGACGAGGCTCTCCGGCAAAAGGACCCTGCCATCCCTCCTAACCCCACCTGCCCTCACAACTATCTCCTCGACGCCTTTATCCTCGAAGAAAACGCCTATGGTGCTTAGGACCCTCAACGCCTCTGCGTGTATCTCCTCTGCATCGCTGCGGCTCAAGAGGGCTAGGCTGGGCTTCGTCTCGCGCCACCCCTCCGCTTTACAAGCATCTCTTTAACAATGCGCACAGTTTCAAAAGCGTCTCTCCCCCAGACGTCTGCACCAATTTCTCTGACCCACTCCTCGGTTACAGGGGCGCCGCCAGCGACAACTATTACCCTGTCCCTCAGCCCCCTCCTCTTGAGCTCCTCAACCACGTTCCTCTGCTCAAGCATAGTAGTGGTCATAAGGGCGCTCATACCCACAACGTCGGCGTTATACTGCTCAACAGCTTCGGCAAATCTCTCTGGGGGCACGTCCACGCCGAGGTCTATCACCTGGAAGCCCTCAGCCTCGAAGACGGCTACTGCGAGGTTCTTTCCCAGCTCGTGGATGTCGCCCCTGACAGTCCCGAAAACAGCCACCCCCGTGACAGGTACATCGGTCAAGCCGCCAATATGCGGCCTCAACACCTCCATACATGCTCTGAAGGCCTCAGCGGAGGCTATGAGCTCCGGGATGAAGTACTCGCCCCTCTCGTAAAGCTCGCCGACGTGCCTCATCGCGGGCACGAGAATGCTTGAGATGATTTCCCTGGGGGCTAGACCCCGCTCCAGGAGTTTGCGCGTGGACTCTGCGGAGAGTTTATCGTCACCCTCAATGACTGCCTTGAAGAGCTCCTCACCCACGTGTACCCCTCCTCTACTCATCAATGGCTTTTTAACCTCTCGCCTTTATTACTCTATCTGCATAAGATAGCGCGCGCTCGGAGCATTTCGGCCATTTCAATGCCAGACCTGGCCTGCTCGAGCTCTTGGATTGCCAGCTATCGGGTAGGCTTAAGTTGTGGAGCAGAAGCTTGAGCTGGGCGCACTTGGATCCCCCCATCACGCCACCATCCGCGCCTCTAGAAGCTTAGCGCATGGCGCGCTGAATGCAGGGAGGCGCCTTGTAAACGTTGAGGACGAAATAAGGTCAATGCTCAGGTCAGGTACGTCAAGGTGCCTAGCGAAGGCATGCTGCAGGTCAACAGCCCTGGAATCTCAAGTAGCTGTGCGCTAACCGAGGAAGCCTCTTAGCTTGCCCATCTCCACTGCTAGCTGTTTTGCCCTTTGCAGATTGCCGCTAAGCAGCTCTTCCGCGAACTTTGAGGAGAGGCTTGTGTGCTCAATGCGCTGTGAGTGCTTCTCCGCGAAGCTTCCGCAAGCGACCTCCACGTCTAGCATGAGTTTCTCGATGTGCCTGGCAGGCACGCCGAGCGCGGATATGACCTGGAACACTTCCTGGTTCACGTAGCTGCAAGCGTACGCGTAGTCTCTTCTTAGGAGCTTGTAGGTCTCCTCCACGGTGCTTAGCTCATCCTCCGTCAGGCTCTGGAGCACGCCTGCACCTAGGAGCTCTGGCGGCAGCCCCAGCGAGTAGAGGGCTCCTGTGAATGGTATGGCTCTCGGCAGGCTGGCGCCGCCAACAGCCCTTGGGTAGC
>JAJHRM010000108.1 GCA_020832965.1 Thermofilum sp.
CAGGGCAGGCTCTCTACTACGTCGAGACTGCATCGGCAGTGTACACTGCTAGTGCAGCTCTAGACCTTACAGGCATTGGACGTACGTCTACGTTCAGTGTCAAGGACGTGATAGACTCGACAGAGAAGCTTAAGAGGGCTACGGTCGCAGTGAAGAGCCTGTACTACTTGCTTGTCGGGATATTCGGGGCCAAGAGGACCAGGTTCCAGCCAAACTATAAGTTGCTCTCAGCGGTAGCCACAGTCTCCAAGGGGGCACCCTTCAACGTCCACCCTGGCCACTCCAGGGGCTATGTGAAAGAGACCGCGAACAGGGTGGCGAGCTTCGCCGTGCTTACTGGTAGCGCGGTAAAGCTCTTTGCTTACTCTGCTGAGGAAGGAGTCGAAATACCAGCTAATGTCTCGGTTGCGAGCTCGCCTGAGGAGCTTGTGAACAAACTAAAGGACGAGGTGCTCAGTGCACTGAAGGAGGTGCTCGGGGTAAAGGAATAGCCGAGGGAAAAACCAGGCATGCTAGCCCTACTGGTCGAGGGGATCTTCCACTGGGGCTTCTCAGTCAGACTGGTTACCGAGTCTGCAGGGGCGCAGTACTATCCGTACCCCCCGCCGTCGACGCTCATTGGGGCTCTCGCATATGGTGTTTCTGCAGTTAAGGGGCTCCCCGAATGCATAATATCGCCTGCAGGAAAAGGTAGCAATGCCATTTTGAGTACAGTGGCTCAGATCCACAGAGCTGTACGCTGGGCGACGTTTGCGTTCTCGGACAAGTTTTCTGTGAGGCAGGTGGGGGCAGTTGGTTACTCGGACTTTATAAGGGCCTTTCGCCTGCCGTACCAGCGTGGCCAGCGCCACACCTGGGGTCAAAGCGAGATGTGGTATGGTGTCAACGCCCATGGGAGAGTGTATGCGTGTGGCGCTGGCTTCAAGGCGATTTACTTAGTTGACGAGAAAAGGCTGGAGGGGTTGGAGCTCGGCGAGAGTGACCTTCTCAGGGCCGCGTATTCTATCGTTAGGATAGGTGCTCGCGAGAGCTTGGTTAGCGTGGTTTCAGCCGAAGTGACGAAGGATGTTGAGGTACAGATGTCAGGAGAGGTCAAGGAACCCCTCGAGATCGAGTATTACTTCCCGGCTAGACTGGCAGAGGACGTAGAGCATGCCGAGCTTGTGCACTTGCCGAGGTTGGACTCTAGGCTCTGGGAGTTCAGGCCTACTAGACCTGTAGCATTGCACGAGCACGAGGAGTTTTATGCACCCTTAGGGTTAGGCTTCGTGCTCAAGCCCGGAAGGATGCTTGTGGGCAGGCTGGCAGAGGGAGCCATTGTCGTTATCGCCCGGTTCAAGGGAAGCGTTGAGAGGTTAGTTGCTCCAGCCGAGGTGTCGGGGTTATGAGTTTGAGCTTCGCGCTGCCGCCCCGATACACGTTCTTCAACCTCGCCCTTTCCGCGGGCTTCACGCTACTGGCATCGTATATCTCGCCCGACCTCATGCCAGTGGTCGGAGCCGGCAAGCTGATACTGCCCTACAGGCCCAGCGACGAAGAGCTCTGCAGAGCGATAAAGGACTTCGTGGGCGAGCTTGCTAAGGGCGAGTATGGGCTAGCGCCACCGCTCGGTCCAGATTTCGCGAGACTTGATGATTTGCGGGACTTCCTCTCTAAGGTAGTCGGTGCTACTGTGGAGCTGAGAGCCGAGAGTATTCTTGACGCCTACGCCAAGTATGCATGTGAGCTCGCGAAGAGGGGACAACTGGTCTCCGAGCTGGAGAGAGCGCTCAGCGTTTTTGAGAACGGATATCCCAACGACGCCCAGATCTGCGATATCCCCATGCTCACCACGCTAGCCCCCGAATTCATGGAGGGAGTAAAGGTGCTGGGGGGCGTGGGGCTCGGAGCCGTGCCAGATAGGTACGCGTTTTCGAAGATAAGGGTGGGACCCCACAGCGTGTGCCTCGGCGTAGCAGGGCTCTGGGCCACGCTAATGGCTGCGCAGGACGACCTGCTTTACTTCGCTATGCCCTATACGCCCACCGCGGTTCCAGTGAAGGCTGATGATCGGCGTAAAGCCCAGAAGAGGCAGATACGGGTGCTCAGGGGTTGTGTGCCGCGTAGCATCCCCCTACTGGTGCTCGCAGTGGCTCTCTCCACAGCTGGCATCAATGACCCGGCGAGGAGGACGGTGCTCGTTGTAGTGCAGAGAGGTGGGAGGAGAGTTGATCTGCTTGAGCAGGGGCTCCCACTCTCCCTCGACACAGCCCTGCTCTTCGCCGACGAGCTTTACCTTGAGGATCAAGGACGGAGAGAGGATGAGAGAGTGATGCCGAGGCTACTCAACCTGGTAACTGCTGGCCTTAGAGACCCCCTCCCTGGCGCTAGGGATGCTCAGTGTGCTCAGAAATTGCACGAGGTCAGCTTAAGAGTGGGTCAGTTAATTTTCCTTGCATTAACACACGTGATAGAGCCCTACGTGTTGCGCTACGAGCTAGCGAGGCAACTCTACGCGCAGAGCGACCTGAGCTTCGAGGAATGTGCCAGGAGGAGGGGGGCTTTCCTTACACCCAGCGACGTCGAAGAGGCGGTCTCAGCCGCCGAAAGAGCTCTAACAATGGCTCAGACCGGCGTGCCAGTGATTCCCACGAAGCTGTGAGTGATGGTGTTCCTCTATGCGCGAGGGGATCGAGAAAGCTCTCGAGCTTCTGGAATGCAACGTGGCACCAAGTCTTCTTAGAGGAGAGCGGAAATTACTCCACATCGAGCTTCCGACCGGATATGGTAAGAGCATGGCATCTATGTTCATTGCGGAGAAAATCGCGTCAGGTGATGGGACGTTAGCTGAGTACGCGCACCGCGTTGTTCACGTTGTCCCAACAAGGTACCTTGTGGAGGATCTTGTCGCTCGCTCTCGCTCTTTCTTGGGTCGTTCTCTACTTGTAAGGGGGCAGAGCATGTTCTTCGATCCATCTCTGAAGGATCCCTACTTCCTCTCCGACCTCGTCTTCACGACGCTTGACTCGTACACGCTGAACTTCTTCAAGGTGCCTGTGGCCGAGGTGGAGCTCATGTCCGCGGAGCTCACACGCGGCCACTTCGACGTACCCCGCTACGCTATCCTATCCGCGGTCAACGTCCTCGACGAGTACCACATCTTCGTGCCGGGCGACACTGAGGTTGATAAAACCGACTATGAGAATAGAGCCTGGACCACGCTGTGCGCGATTGCAAGCAATCTCGCTGAAAGTCGCGTCTCATTGGTTCTTGAGACTGCGACACCGCGGCTTGACGCCTTGCCTCGGTTGCTCGAGTGCACGAGAGCCGAGCCCGTAAGAGTAGCCCTTAAGATGCGTAAGGATACCCAAGCCAGCAATGTTATTGCTGTGTACGATGAGGACTTCGTGGCCAAGCTTGAGGGGGCTCGTTACAAGACTGAGCTGGTTAACGGAAGGCTAGCGGACGTTGCGCGAGAGCGTGCTCCGGGGATGGCGAAGCCGCTTCTCGTAGCCTGCAACAACGTGAGAACGGCTGTTGAGGCCTATAATGCGCTGAGGGGACTTGGTCTAGAGGCTCACCTTCTACATGCACTCTTCACGTTGGGAGACCGCAAGCGCAAGCTCGAGAGGTTGCACAAGCTGACAGAGCGCGGCCGCGAAGTTGTGGTTATCGCTACCCAGGTTATCGAGGTCGGCGTGGACCTCGACTTCGCGGCTATAATAACGGACGCTGCGCCGCTTGCTCCTCTTATCCAGCGCCTGGGTAGGGTGAATAGAGCGTTGGATACAAGGACAGCTGAGGCTCTTGTAGTATACGATACCTCACAGGAGGAACGGGGCACAAGCACATACGCCGGTGTATATAACTTCGAGCTGACGAAGCTCACGCTGGATGCTTTGTCCGACGCTGTTGCCAAGTGGGGGGAACTCAGTGTGGGATGGAGGATGTCGGTTATCGAGACGGCGATTCGCGTGGATAATCGGGATATGGTCACGGTGACGGGGCTGGCTGAACGTGTCTACTCGGGGAAACCGCCGGAGATCGACGAGAGGCACCGGCTCAACCTACTAAGCCTGATGAGACCCACAATAGGTGGAGAGGAAGCGCTGGCCCACCTGACGCAGCTCGGAAGCTTCCTTCGCGAGAGCGCGCTAGTCCCAGTGTATGTGCCACGGTCGCGCGAGGAGATTAAGAAGGGCTCTGCGCGCCTGGAGAGGAGCAGGCTTGTGGCATGCCCGTCTTACAAGCTGGGACTAAATCCTGAGACAAAGAGCTTAGACCTCAAAGCCGCGTGTAGAGTGCTAGAGGTGAGAGATGAAAAGCTCCTCGCGATCGTGGAGAGGCTTGGCGAGAGGGGTGGGTATGAGGTCGTCGAGCTAAAAACTGGCGAGGTTGTCGAGGGTATACTGCGTGGCATAGTCGAGGCGAGGGGAGGAAAAGCCTTTCTACGGGCTTTAGTCGCCAAGCCAGATGCTTACAGTAGCGAGACGGGGTTAAAGGTATGGTAGTCTGCAGTTACAGGGGCGAGAGGCTGGCAGAACACTCATACTTGGTCTTGAGGCTGTATTGTGGGGCCTTCGGCACTACACATGAAAAGCTGGTCGCAAAGCGCTTGAATATGGATCCTGAGCCTGTCGCCATGTCTCTCCGCGTTGCCTGCCTGCTCCACGATGTTGGCAAGGCGCTCGTCAAGTTTCAGGAGGGTGTGAAGCAAGGGCAGGGCATGCCCTTCCACGAGGTTGTGAGCGCCGTTTTGGTTTATGACACGCTGAGCTTCGCGCTGTTTGACAAGGGATCAGTCGTGAGACACGCATTGAGCTTCGCAGCGTCATATGCCGTACTCCAGCATCACCAGGCGATGCGGGGCTTCCGCGCCGTGCTTCAGAAAGGTCTAGAATACCTAACCAGGCTTGGGTGCAACCTCGACAACGATGTTGTGGCGGAGATGAGGCTTGCCGCAAGGATGGCTGAAAACCTTTTTGACGCGGGAAGCGTGCTGGATGCCTTCGAGCGTAGCGTGGAGAGGGCCTCGCAGGAGGGACTCTGCACGATGCTCCAGGAGTTCACAAGTAACTTCATGACCATAGCGAGCGGGCGGGCACCAGCGAGCGTTGCAGTTAACAAGAGCTCGGAGTGGGCTACCACCTGGGGGAGGCTACAGGCAGTGCTACCCCTCTTCTCAGCACCACTCCAGCTCTCAGACTACCTCGCCGCCCACCTAGCGCGCGGTGGGAGGCTGCGTGCCCTTCACAGGGAAACACTAATGATGCTCCGCAGAGCCCGGCTTAATTTCCTCGGATCAGTCAGCACCTCGACACCTACTGCGCCGAGACCCAAACCTCGTTGCTGAGCATAGCTATTGACGAGCTCGCGGAAGCAAGTATCACCGGTGATCAGCACAGCTCCAAAGCTGGCTTCGATGAGGTCAATGTACGGCGCGACGTACATCTCCACATCCTTCACGGCCTCGTCAACATTAGCATTCTTGCACTCTGCAAGCCTCCTGCAGATCGACTCCAGCGAGCTCCTCGTCTTGTCGTCGAGGCCTCCCACTCTCGGCTCTGGATCCACGAAGAGGTAGTACTCGTCGCGAGAAGTGAGTTTCAAGCTAGAAATGATACTGACTCTGTCCCTCAGGACCTTGAGAGCTTTTAGGGCCAGCTTGAGATCATGTAGATAGTCATGGAACTCCTCCTCCACTTTGTAAGCATCGAAGCCCTTTACACCCATCTCGGCGAAACTAACCACTTGCTCCAGGAGACTGTTCCACTCTCTGACACGAGTGAGGTCTCTCTCGATGATAGGCAGTATTGCAACTTTTAAACGTGGGGGAGAGGGTAGGACCAGGGGGCTCAGTACGTGCTTAATCACGAGAGAGTGGTTCCTGATGCGCGAGAGTATGTTGGCTGTATCGTAGATGAAGACCAGTTTTCTCCTCGTAACTGGCTCAGAGGAACCTGGCATACTCCCTCAAGTACCTCGGCGGAATGACTCCTTTGTCTATATCACACCGCACGACGCCTCCCTCGCGGTAGAGGATGACCGTCTTCACGTCGTCCTCCGTTACCCTGTATTTGTCAGGTAGCCTGACGAGCTTGTCCTTCACTCCTTCCTCAACCTCTGTGAGTAGCGCGGAAAGCACTATCGAAGAGTGTGTGACGAGCAGAAGGGGTGTCGGGTACTCCTCGCTCTCGAGCCACCCTTTCTTCGCCCACCGCGCAAGGTTCACAGCCACAACCGCCTGAAGTAGCGGGGTGAGGTGGAGCTCAACGGTATCCACGGCGGCGAGGAGGGCCCGACCTTGTTGAAGCCTGAGCACTACTGGCGCCAGTGAGAGGAGCGAGATCGCAGCGGAGGAAACGTTACGCGCCTGGTAGCCCGCCACCACGCCCCCCTTAAAGTAGCTACGTGTCCTCGGAAGTAACCCTTCTTCCACCATGGGTATGAGCATCTCTTCGAGGAGCCAGTGTTCTTCACTGCGCATATCAGAGAATATGGTGGTGAACGCGGATGCGGAGGGTGGTGAGGAGGATCGGTCCACGCTAAGGAGATATCTTATGAGAGGAACGCGCACATCTGGAGCTATCACGCTACGCTCAGCTAGCTCGATATAGAGCTGAGACCCTTTCCATTCTTCAATTTCAATGAAATCAGAATGCATCCCGTGTGTTGCAAGGGGCTTACTATACACCTTGACATCTGCAAGCTTTTCATCACCGTAGCTCAGCGAGACTCTTCCCTCCTCGGCCTCTTCGTGGACAGCGAACCTAGGGTGTCCAAACTCGCTGGTAAGGTCGTTTTCCAGGGCTCTGGCGTCGAGTGTTGTTCGCAGGTTTTTGAGCAACACCGAGAAAAGACGAAGCAGAAAGCTCTTGCCTGTTCCTGTTTCCCCGACGAGCACAGTCAGTGGGGTGTCTAGTTCCATAATCAGTTTCTCGCTGAAGGGACCCAGCCCCTCAACATTTAGTGTCAGCTTATCACCCACGGCTATCACCCTTAACCCTCATAGGTTACTTTTATCACTTTCGATAATACACATGTGTGAACTGACAGAATCTTAATCCCAACCAAGACAATACCATATTTTACCCAAAGAACCTTTCTTGCAAACTTTTAAAATCATTGAAAAGTTCACATAGCTAGTTCTTTGTGGAACTCCTTTCCTTAGTTCTCTCGCAAACCCTCTGCGTGTGACGTAAAAACTCGTTCTTTAAGTCGTATCCTAATGACCTTAGGATGCAGAGTATTTGGAATGCATGAGCACTAAAAAGGCTTAAAATGTAAACATTTGAAAATACATAAATTTAAAATTATTTAATTATTCCCTTTAAGAGATGGGAATAACTTGATATAGACCTTTGCCGAGAGAATTGTGTGGATCGCAGGTCGTTTGTGTTCGGTCTTGGTTTTCACGAGGACTTCGTTATTAGGAGGCTTAGTCGCCTAGCCGCAAGGGGCGGCGAGGATATTGTCTTGTTTACTGGGAGCCCTGTTGTTGCGGGAACTAGGAGGGCTCATGCAAGTTTGATTGAGTACTGTACTAGGGTGGGTTTGAATACGCCTCGACTAGTAGAACTGCCTCTCTCTGATTCTTCGCTGGCTGTTTCCAGGGCTAGGAGTGTCATAAACGGTCTCTCTGAGCCAATCGTTGCTGACCTGGGCGGCGGGATGAGGGCCGTCATCGTGGCTGTGCTTATCGCTCTCTTTACATCTGGCAAAGTTTTCGAGCTATATGTGTCGTCTGAGAGTGGAGAGGCCGAAGAGCTCTATATTTCACCTGGAGTTGCTAGGGCCTTGTCGTCGCTGAGCAATGAGAAAAGGGAAATACTGGATTTTATTGCAAAGAACGAGTACTGTAGCGCAGATACTATTGCTGAAAGGCTTGGCAAGTCCTCTAAGACTGTGAGGAATCACTTGACTGAGCTCAAGAAGATGGGCCTAGTCGTGTCTCAGGGGAGGAGGGGCGGGCTGAAGCTAACGAGCTGGGGGAAGGCGATTCTCGGTCTCCATGAGTAAAATGTCCCGACTTTAATTGGGAAACTTTCTTCTAGAGCCGCGGGAACCAATATTAGATTACAATTGTTCCTCTATTCGTGGGGAAACAATATGGATGCGGGCTACTTTTCGAGGAGGGACCTGTATGCGAGCTTGAGGAGGCTTCACAGGGCACGTAGCCAGGACCCGGTGGACGAGGAGTACAGGGGGTGGAACTGGGACAAGCCTCCTCTTCGCCCCAGGGCTTTTCTGGGGCTGGGGGTCAGCGAGGTGGCTTATAGGTATTGTCCGACAATGAGGGATGTCTACCTCAGGAGGATGGGTGTCGAGGGCGAGAAAAACCAGTGGCTGGCTAACGGCGAGCTTGTTCATAGGGTCTTCCAG
>JAJHRM010000109.1 GCA_020832965.1 Thermofilum sp.
AGTACAGCGTGGAAGCGTAGGTGTACCAGCGGAGGCCCAGATCCTGGACGTCGTAGACGACGAGGTCCAGCTTCTGCAGCTCCTCGACGGGCGGCTCGAGGTTTTCGCCGTAGAGGCTGTAAACCCTAACTCCGAACTCCCCGTCGAAGCCCGAGCGGACGAACTCGCCGGCGGCAGCGGCGCCCCACAGCCCGTGCTCAGGCGTGAAGACGACCTTGACGCGAGCGTGATCGCCGATCACCTCGATGAGATGCCTCTTCGCCGCGTTAAAGCTGGTTTGATTTGCAACAAGGCCTACACTCTTCCCTTGCAACGCGTGGACGAGCTTTTCTGTTTTATCTATTCCACATGCACAATTCGGCACCTATCGTCCCTCTTTGAGGTGCTTGCCGCTGTGGTTTTAACATTAACGGTGTGCAGCTATAGCGCATCTGCAGTAGTCCATTCGCTTAGTGCACATTAAGTAGTGCTCATTCTTACTTGCAGGGTGAGTGAAAAAGTTTAAACATTATAGCGTGTGCATACTTATTCTGACGTTGATAGAAGATATTCGCTCTTTTAATACTGCGGCGCATGTTTTAGGAAACATTAAAGCAAGCAACAAAATGATTCTTTCGTACTTCTACAAGCGGAGGAACCTCTTTTTCGCATCTCTCGACCCTAAAGGGACAGCGTGGGTGAAAACGACAGCCCTTTGGAGGATCTACAGCGCTTGCTATTTCACCCACTAAGCTCAGCTTTCTTTTAGGTTGTTGCACAAAGCTGAAGCTGGCAAAAGCTGCTGAGAGAAGGAGCTGCGTATAGGGGTGGAGCGGATATTTTACCAATTCTTCCGTTGGAGCTAACTCTACAATTTTTCCAAGGTACATTACTGCGATACGATCACAAGCATAATAAGCTACCTGCAGATCATGGGTTATCAACAGGTACGTCAAATTGTACTGATTCTTTAATTCCATTAAGAGATTAAGAATACCAGACCTAACACTTACATCAAGCATAGAGACAGGCTCATCTGCTACGATGAATTCCGGTTTAACCGCTAACGCTCTAGCTATGGCTACTCTCTGTCTTTCGCCACCGCTCAACTCGTGAGGATACTTATACATGACATCTTCTGAAAGCCCCACTTGATTCAGTAATTCGGCACAGTATTTTTTAATTTCATCCTTATCTTTCATAATATTTAACATAAATAGAGGAAATGCTATGATAGAAAGAATATTTTGCCTTGGATTTAGTGATTCGAATGGGTCTTGGAATATCATTTGAACACTTTTTCTGTACTTTTTCAGTTCTTTACCGCGGAGAGATGCTATATCTTTTCCCTTGAAAAGGATTCTGCCTTCGGTAGGGGATACAAGTCTTAGGATAGCCCTTCCAATAGTAGTTTTCCCGCTTCCGCTTTCTCCTACGAGACCTAACACCTCGCCAGGGTTTATGTAGAAGGACACACCGTCAACGGCTCGGACGAACTTTCTTCTAAGAAGACCTCCTGATCGAGCTGGATAATATACCTTAAGTTCACTAACCTCGATTAGGTGTGTCACTTTATCCGAAACCTTAGTATTGCTCCATGGTTCCATCACAGGGCCACCTCGTGGCAAGCGACGAAGTGATTAGGTTCAACTTCGACAAGCTCCGGTTTGTTGTAAGAACATTTGCTGGTGGCTATTGGGCAGCGTGCTCTAAACTTACACCCTTCAATTTTAGAGGCAAGATCGGGAGGCGATCCAGGGATCGACCATAGTTTTTCTCCTCGACGTGTAAAGCCCATCAGAGATTTGATCAACCCCTTCGTGTACGGATGTATGGGGTTCGTAAAGAGTCGTTGTGTGTTAGCGAGCTCTACAAGCTCTCCCGCGTACATTATACCAATCCTATTGCTGAATTCAGAGAGTACTGCAAGATCATGCGTGATAAACAACATAGAAAGATTAAACTTGCTTTTCATTTCCCAGAGAAGTTCTAATATCTGTCTCGCTACAACTACATCGAGCGCTGTCGTGGGCTCATCTACGATTAAGAAAATGGGATTGAGAGCGAGAGCCATAGCTATGTTTACTCGCTGGCGCATTCCCCCGCTAAGCTGGTGCGGATAATCGTTAACCCTTGACTCGTGGATGCCCACGAGCGAGAGCAGGTACTTGGCTCGCGCTAACGCTTCTCTTTTCGAAATATTCTCATGAATCATTATAGCCTCCGCTATCTGGTCACCGATTCTAAATACAGGGTTTAGGCAATTCATTGCGTTTTGGAAAACCATAGCTACTTTCTTCCACCGGAAAGACCTAAGCTCCTCCTCTTTGAGATTTAATACATCTATGCCATCAACGATTATCCTTCCACCCATTATCCGACCTGGTGGTTTAATTAACCTCATAATCGCATAGGCTACTGTACTTTTCCCACACCCAGATTCTCCTGCAAGGCCGAAAACTTCTCCCTTATTTATTTGAAAAGTCACACCATTAACAGCTCTTACCTCTCCTCTCCTTGTAAAATAGCTTACATGCAAATTTTGAACTTCAAGCACGCGATCCATAATCACCACCTTCTGAGTCTCGGGTTAGCGACAACGTTTATTGCTGACGTAAGCAGGTGCATTCCTAAACCAAAGAGCGCGATGCATAAGCCAGGTACTGCGACCCAAGCCCAGCATCCATGGTATATAGCTCCTCCAATGTTGGCGAAGTAAATCATAGTCCCCCAACTCATTTGGGAGGGGTCCCCTAAACCGAGAAAGCTTAGAGAAGCCTCTGACATTATACCCGAGATAATTGCTAGCAGAGCGTTTGCTGTCACGAGCGGCAGTACGTTAGGCAATACTATGTGTAGCATTATTTGAAGCTGACCAGCACCTGCCACCCTCGCGGCGTCTACGTACGTCCTCTGCTTTATGCTCAGAACTTCAGATCTAACTACCCTGGCTATCGAGGGCCAGCCAAAGATTGAAAGAACTATGATAATGTTGTAAACTCCTCGACCTAGCAATGCCGCAGTGAAAACCGTTAATGGGAGCTTTGGCACTATAATCATGATATCGCAAAGGCGCATAAGCGCTTCGTCGATGAGGGGATGCGAGGTTGCTGCTACGAGCCCAACTGTAACCCCTGTTATTGTAACAGCTAAAGCTACAGCTAGGCCAACGAAGAGAGAAACCCTAGCCCCCCAAACAACCTGGCTGAAAACGTCTCTGCCGAGATTGTCTGTACCTAGAATGTGCTTAGCACTCGGAGGCTGGTACGGAGCTCCAACAATCTTAAATGGGTCGTAAGGAGCTATATAGGGTGCGAGCAACGCCATAACGGTAAACGCAGCTAGTATGCAGAGCCCTACGATAGCTTTCCTATCGTGCCAGACAGCGCTCCCTATCTCAGCCCACATGGACACAACTCTCACCTCCGCATCGAATTTTCCAATTTTAGATAAAGTAGAGACCCCATCAGTAGCGCACCCTCGGATCGATAAGCGCATAAAAGATGTCCGCGATGTAATTCGCAACAATAACCGAAATAGTTACTATGTAAAAGAACCCGTGGATTAGTGGATAATCTAGGCTAAGGATTGCATTGAAGAGGAGCAATCCAACGCCAGGATAGGAGAAGACAGCCTCGATCACGATCGCACCCCCAACCATCGTTCCCAAGTTTAGGAATAACATTGTTAACACAGGTAATAGAGCGTTTCTAGCAGCATGCTTAAAAACGACTTGAAGCGGCTTTAACCCCTTCGCTTCCGCCAAGGTGATATAATCTTCGCCCATTGTCGAAATCATGTTATCGCGCATGACGATCGTATAAACCGCAAAATTGCTTGAAACTAGTGACAGAATTGGAAGTGCTGCGTGCCATAGGACATCTGTAATGAATTCCAAGCTAAAAAATTGTTTAGATGCCATATGGCTCGAATACGCACCTGCTATGGGGAAAATTGGTATATAAACTCCAAAAATCATAATAAAAATTATAGCTATCCAAAAGTGAGGTGTTGAAAGAAGAAATAGAGCTATTGTCGAAATTATTGTTTCCAGCTTAGTTCCATGCTTCCAAGCTGCTAAAATTCCGAGGGAAGTTCCCAGAATTGCTGTTAGTATTGTCGATAAAGTTAGGAGGAAGAGAGTCCATGGAAGAGCGGAGACCACTATATTCCAAACGGGAGCAGGGTAATAGGAGTAGGAAATACCGAAATCCGGAGGGAATGTAAAGACTACGTTCTTTATATAAAGCATGAATTGTTCAAAAAGCGGCCTATCCAGACCGAACCTAACGCGTAGAGCTGTTGCCGCCTCGGCCGGTAGCCTATAAGAGGAAGCGAGCAGCTCCTCTGGGCTCCCTGGAATTATACGGGGAATGAAAAATACAAGGATTAGCGCAGCTACGTAAGTTAGCAGGGCATTGATACTGCGCCGGAAAAAATACCGCAATGTTAACATTTATTACCCCCTACTTCTTTACGACTATTTTCGCTCTTCGCAGAGCATAATAGAGAGCCGCGACAAGGGCTGCTGCGAGAATCACTCCTGCAGCATACAATTCTATAGGAGGTCTCGGAGGAGGTGTTACCTTTACCGCGGGGAGGTGGAGATTGGTAACTAGCTCGCTCATAGGCCAGTTAAAGCCTTTTTCTAGAGGTTCTAATCCTTCAATAGTATCGGTTCTATAAGCCCATATGTGTTTTGCATAGTATAAGGATAGGAAAGGCAACTCATCCGCTATAATTCTTTGAGCCTCATAGTAAATTTCACGAAGCTTTGTTCGATTGGTCTCTCTTCGGCTTAATTCCATCAACTCCTTATACCTTTCATTGTACCATCGGGTCCACCCCCTATAGTAGATTTTCTCGCCTATAGGCGTGACGACGGGGTAGTAGAATTTATGCAGCATGAAGTCCATAGAAAGCGGATGGTTTGTTAAGATAACTCCCATATCGTAGTGACCATATGAATATTTGCTAACATAAACTGCGCTTGTGTACGTTTTAACCGAAACATCGAGACCTACCTCTTTCCACTGTTGGGCTACTATCGTGGCGATGAGCGTTTCTCCACCAGGTCTCGCCATGAGTTCTAATGTTAGCTTTGTCCCGTTAGGATAGCACCAGAATCCATCGGGTCCCAGCACGAAGCCTAAGCTCGCAATCAGCTTTTTGGCTTTAGTGAGATTACGCGGATAGGTTGGAAGACCTGGAGCAAGCCACTCTGTGAAGTCGGATGGGAGGAACCCGTAGCTCGCAACCAACCCGTAACCTCCTGCAGCCAAATCTACTATTTGCTGCCTATCTAAGCTGTAAGCCAAGGCTTGCCTGAAAACTTTCTCTGAGAGAGGATACTTAAGGTTATTAATGAGGATCCCAGCCCATCTAGCCATTTGCCAAGCGCCGTACGGGTGAGTTGAGAAAGTTCTAATGGTAATATTCGGAAGATTCACTAAGCCGGCCACATGGGCTGGAGAGGGAACCTCTATAATGTCGAATGCTTTAGAAGCCATTAAAGCAGGGATATTAGCATCCGGCGAAAGAAGAGTTATAACTATCTCTTCTATATACGGTTTTTTCCCCCAATAATATGGGTTCTGCACCATGCGGATCACTGTTGTTCCTGGAGAGAAGCCCACTATTTTGAAAGGACCGGTACTTACGGTCTCATTAAGCTTCGTGTAATCTGCAGAAAGGAATCCATCGACGGTTTTCCAAAAGTGCTTTGGTAACGGAGTTATGGCTAGCCAATATTCGAGGAAAGGAGTAAATACTTCCTTTAAGTGAACCTTAAAGTGCTTTTTATCGATAGCTTCTATACGATTTATAACCGGGATAATCCCCCATTCGTCTAATTCGGGGCAAGCCTTCATCACCTCGTAGGTGAAAATTACATCGTCTGTTGTGACGTCAGTCCCATCCGACCATTTTGCGTTCTCGCGAATTGTGAAAGTATACGTGAGGCCATCTGGTGAAACTTGCCACGAACTGAATAATAGAGGAATCCAAGTACCGTTTGGAGCCTGGCGCGCTCCTGTCTCACGAGTCAAACGAAGGACATTTTCAACAAGTATCGCAGGACCAGCTGCTGCGGTGATCGGGCCTTCAACGTATATTAAGGGACCCGTCGCTATTAACCCGACCCTTAGAGTGCCACCCTTTGGAATGACTACTTCCTCTCGCTGAGCGCTTACTGTCCTCGGCACTACGAAAGTGGTAGAGACAAGTAGCAGAGAAAGGGCTACAGCAACGAGTATTTTGTTTTTGCTATACGAGTCCGTCATCAGGAAAACCTTATTTCCTCCCCCTTTTATATTTTTTGCATGCTCTTGGGGATGTGGCAACTTAAGGCTCGTTAGCTTTCCTGAACAAGTTTTTATGCCGAGCAGAGGTCTTTAGTCGAGGGTCTCGGCGTCTTCGGGGGACGAGGTCCTTAGAGCTCAGGATGCTAGGGCCCGGCTGGGTCCTCTGGGAGCTCGGGCTTGGATACCGCGTAGGGCCCCTCCGGCGGTGAGAGCTCAGCGGGGTCCGCGCTCTCGCCGAGCAGCGGCGTCCCCAACGGCGTAGCCTCGAGCCCGCTCGGCGAGGGCGGGGGTTCGGGAGGTCTGTGGTCGCTGGGGCCGCTCGCAAAGGCTCCTCGCGTTGCACTGCAACCGCCTAAGGAGGTGACCTAAGTTGCCGCGTCCCGCTCTTGCCTAAGGAATCTTTTAATGCTCAGGCCAAGTAAGGGCTCTAAAAACAGCCGTGCGAATTAGCACTTAACTTTCACCACTCTTCAGTCTCTTGGCCAGCTCTATTGCCCTAGTGGGGATGTAATTGCTCTGCCGCAGCAGCTCCACTGCCTCCTTGTAGCCGACGCCCGCCACAGCCATGACAATCGCTGCCACCACGTTGTAACCGGCTTCCTCCAGGATCCTAGAAGCATCTTCGTAGCTGACGCCGGCCTCCATCATGATTATCCTCTTCGCCCTCTCCCTCAGCTTCTGGCTGACGGGCTGGAGCGCAACCATCAGGTTCCCGTACACCCTCCCCAGCTTCACCATGACGGCTGTGCTCAGCATCGTCAAGACCATCTTCTGCGCTGTTGCCGCTTTCATCCTCGTCGAGCCCGTGACCACTTCGGGCCCCGTCTTCACCACCACCTTGACGTCTGCGTACTCGGTTGCGGGCGAGTTCTCGACGCACGTTATGATGGCCGTCTTCGCGCCCACGCTCTTCGCGTACCTCAACGCCGAGACCACGTAGGGCGTCCGCCCGCTCGCGCTAACCCCCACCACCACGTCCCTCTCGCAGAGCCTCCTCGCCTTCAGCTCCCTAACGGCCATCTCCTCGTCGTCCTCGGCGCCCTCGATCGGCCTCACCATCGCCCCTGGGCCCCCCGCTATAAGCGCCTCCACGACCTCCGGCCCCACGTTGCACGTGGGGAGGAGCTCCGCCACGTCGATCGCAGCTAGCCTGCCGCTCGTCCCAGCTCCCACGTAGATCCAGCGGCCCCCGCTCCTCACAGCCTCGACGATCGCGTCGACGAGCTTCGCGATCTCCGGCAGAGCCTTCTCCACCGCGTAAGCCACCTTCTTGTCCTCCTCGTTGATCACCCTCAGTATCTCGATGGTTTCCATCTCGCTGAGCCGCTCGCTCGCCGGGTTCCTCTGCTCCGTCTCAAGCCTAGAGAGTAGCTCGAAAACCCTTTTCTCGCCCGTCACAACGCCTCAACCCTCCGTAGCGGAGCCGGTATTTCAACCTTCACTCTCTCCAGCTCCTCAGGCCCCAGCCCCTTCAGGGAGAGGTAGTGGAGGACGCAGCCGGCCAGCGCAGGCGCTTCGCTCAAGCGGAACGCCCTCCCCTTAGCTTCCACGAGCCTCCTAAGCGCTCCAGCCAGCGGCTTGCACCCGAGCAGGGCGCCGCCTGTCCCGTAAACAGTGGGGGGCTCCTCGAAGCCGAGCCGCCGCTCGACGGCCGAAACCATCCGCTCGAGCTCCCGCGCGGCATCCTCGATGACGCGCAAGGCCGCCTCGCACCCCAGCACCGCGGCCTCGCAGGCGAGCTTGGCCAGCTCGGCCGTCTTGCTCGGCGCCGCGTACTCCCTGTACAGCTTCCCCACCGCCTCCTCGACCGTCGAGACGCTGAGCCGCCGGAGCAGCAGGTCCACGAGCTCGCCGCACTCCTCCCTCCCGTCGTAGCAGGCGAGGGCCCGCCGCACCAGCTCCCTCCCGATCCAGTAGGCGCTGCCCTCGTCGCCGAAGATGTAGCCCCAGCCGCCCGCCCTCGCGGCCCTACCCCTCCTCCGGCCGTACGCGAAGGAGCCGGTCCCCGAGGAGACGACGA
>JAJHRM010000110.1 GCA_020832965.1 Thermofilum sp.
CTTACGAGGCCGGCAAGCGCGTCGCCACGCTGCTCTGGCACGACTGCAGCGTGAGGATGAGGGGAGGCAGGGAGTACCTGCAGCTGCTCGAGGACCTAAGCTCCCTCGACTGGGTCGAGCCCGTCAAGGTCGCGGACGTCCCCAAAGCCCTCGAGAAGCATGGCTACTCGTGCACAAGCCAGCTCTCGGTGACAGATGTAGATCGAGAATAGCTAAAGTACCACGTACGGCCAACCCCCTCAACTCTTCTGGGGATGTGTGCTGGAATTTTTAGGGGGTTGGTTGACAGAGAATGTACTTTTCTGTTTAATACTTTGTATGATAATGATAATCGCAATAATAAAATATTAAAACCTTTAGGTAAGGTTGCCTAATTCTCTTATTAGCTCTCTAGCTTCCAACAAGTCCTTGTATGTGTTTATCGTGATCCACTTCCCCTTTGTCACGTAGGCGTGAAGCATGCTGTTGGCCGCTAGTGCTGGCAGTGCCGTCTTTTCCAGGTCGCCCTTTTCGGGGAGGAGCGGTAAGATCGCATCTTTATCGAAGAAGTAGTGCCCTACCGATACGTAGAAATCGGCGAACAATTGGGATATCCTGTCTAGCACGGGTTTCTCGATAAACTCCGTCACTCTCCCATGCTCGACCTTGACCACGCCCCACGGCAACCTCGGTTTAGCGACAGCGATTGTAGCGCCTCTAGCCGTACGCGCGGTGAGGTTCCTAGGGTCGTCGAGGAGGATGTCATCGCAGTTGCACGCGTAGAACTTGTCGCCGCGCAACTGCAGCGCCGCGCGCTTCAGCGCACCACCCGTGCCCAGCTTCTCCCGCTCCTCCACCCAGTAGACGTCCAGCTCCTCGATCCTGAACCCTCTCGCGCACACGTACACGTCGTTGAACCCGTGCCTCTTCAGCCAAGAAACCTGCCACTCGAGAAGGGTGACGCCTTCAATCAACTCCACGAGAGGCTTCGGAACCCAGACGTGCGGCTTCATGCGCCAGGATTCGCCACCGGCTAGTACAACCGCCTCCATGAGCTTCACCTGCAACTTGCTTTCCTTTGCTGCTTTCAGCCTACTGCGGAAGAGTATGTAAATAAAAACGTTCTCTCAGAGCATGCTAGAATGGGTGTTGAATGCCGCTGCTGGAGGCTTAGACGGAATGTTCGAAATAACACTTAAATAAGAGTGGAGAGAAGTTGTAAGTAATATGGTTATCGCCAGTATTTTCCGGTACACGTGCACACGAGGGCATCTGAGGCGCTTAAAGATTCTTTTTATTGGCAGGAAATATTTTAAAAATTGGTTTTTATCTGGCATCAAAACATTTTTATATATCAAAGGAATAGTTAGATATAAAAATATCAGATGCGTATGCAAAGATGGACATGTTCTTAATCTGCATCCTATGCTATACCGACTACTTCTAGTTGGATTGTTTGATGGTCTATTCAGCGATATAAAATGCAGAAATGAAATAGTTATAGTAAAAGATTCTGTTATTCCTTTTAAAGAGCTACTTGCCAGTGATAGAGTCTTAGATGCACTTAAGCACGGATGGAGCTACGTGCAACAAGGCTATTGGATTAAAGACGAAGTTAAATTTAAGCATATAAGATACTATATTATAGAAGTATTTAATTATGAAGAGCATAGAGATATTGAAGTTAATAATAAGGTAGTTGTTGACGTTGGAGCTGGCTACGGCGAGACTGCTCTTTACTTCTTGAAGAGGGGTGCTAGGCGCATTATCGCTGTCGAGCCTTGCCCGGAGGTTTACGGAGAGATGCTTGAGAACTTCAAGCTGAACGGTGTTGAAGACAAGGTTGCGCCGCTCAACGCCGCTCTCTCGAGCGCTCGCGGCAGCGCCTGCATTGAGTGCCCGAGCGGGAAGGTTACCGTGGGCACGATCACTCTTGGAGACATAATCGATAGGTTTGGTTTGCGCGGGGGTGTTTTGAAAATGGATTGTGAGGGTTGCGAGTACGATGTGATCCTCAACGATTACGAGCACGTGAAGCTGTTCGACGAAGTGTACTTCGAGTACCACGCTTACATCACGAAGATTCCCGTGCAGGTTTTGCTCGAGAAGCTTTCGAAGGACTTTGAGTGCAAGATCGTGAGCGGCGAGGAGTTCTACAGGAGACATGGTCTTGGCAAAGAGCAGCTCGGGCTCGTCAGATGCGTCAAGAGGTGATGGAGCGAACGCGCTTCAATGTAATCAATCACGTCAGGTTTTTCTCTACTATTTAGATTTACTACAGTTTTTGCTACGTTGAATAGCTACAGGAGTCCAAACGATTGTTAACCGTATATAAGAGCTTTCATATACGATTTTGTTTTCCTATAGTTTTCTGAAGATTTATTTATAGATTATATTAAGGGTTATCAGAGGATAAAAGAAGTCGATAATTCACAAGAAATAAGAGTTAATGAAACCATCTAAGTTTACTATCTATCATAACTTTAAGAATCGCGGAAAGCCGAACTGTTACCGGTCACAGGAAGAAGTGCGCCGCTTGAAGAGTATACGAAAAATTAGCGTTGACATGCTACTTCTTTGCTGCCGGGTTGGAATCGCTCAAATCAGGATCCTTGAATATTTTTATGCAGCCAAGCTATGCTAGCATAAGCCTTATGAAGCCGAAAAATATATGCCCATTTGTTGAGAATTTAGAGTAGGTTTAAAAGGCCCACTAATGTGATGCGGCAAAGGGGTCTTCGATGACCATATTGGCGCTCTTTGCACTTTGGGAGAGAGTGAGTGAACTCGCTTTGGGGGGAATTAAATACGGCGTAGAAACAATCAATAGGTTTAAAAAAGTAAAATGTGTTTGTTTAACAACTCAAAAAATAGGATTAAAA
Organism: Thermofilum sp.; assembly: GCA_020832965.1. The sequence continues at coordinate 2,862 of JAJHRM010000110.1, forward strand.
TATGAAATATCTATAGGCAAGAAATTTACTTTATATGCTTATACGGCAGTTAGAAGGGTGATGTACTATATTCTATTGTTAATTCTTATAATTAAAGGAATATATTACATAAAGAAAGAAGACGTAAAAGTGATTTTTTCTCCTGGAGTGGGATGGGTTAACGATATGGCAGCATACTTCTTAAGTTTGCTATCAAGGAGAAAACTTGCTTTAGTTTTCCACCACTGGCCGTATAGTGGATGGGATAAAAGAAGCGTGTACATTTCCTTAAGGAATGAAGGTAGGAGAATTCTTGGAGCAGCAATCAAACTACTAGATGTGGAAATAGCGAAGAAAGCACTAAAGCGCGCAGATACGATATTTACAGTTTCACAAAGCTCTAAGGATGAATTAATTAAATTAGGAATCCCCGAAGAAAAAATAGTGGTGGCATACCCTGGAGTAGATGACGAATTTTTTAAAGAAAATTTCGAGAAAACTTCTAAGGTTTTCGATGCAATTAGTGTTTGCAGAATTTCTCCCGAGAAAGGCATTTACGATTTGATAGAAATTTGGAAAAGAGTAATAAAGAATAAAAAAATAAAACTAGGTGTTATGGGAACTCCTACAGAAGTTCTCGATAAATGGTTAGCTAAAATAAAGGAAAATAATCTTAACGCATTTATAGAATACTTGGGTGTTATGGAAAGGAAATCAATGATAAAGGTATTAAGAAACGCTAAAGTTTTTGTGTTTGCATCGAGGAAAGAAGGTTTTGGGATAGCGGTGGCAGAAGCGATGGCGTGTGGTCTACCGGTTGTATGCTACGACATAAAGCCGTTAAACGAGCTCTTCGATTCGAAGGGTGTATTCTTTGTTAAACCTTTCGATTTTAATGATTTCGCCGGAAAAATTTTAATGCTTATAGAAGATGAAGAACTTAGACAAACCGCTGGAAAATATAATAGAGAGTTTGCGCTCAGGTTCAAATGGGATGAAACCGCGAAAATTATTGAAGAACGTTTAATGGCGCTCATGGGGAGGCGATGATGTCTAGCGCAAAAAACTTTAAAGTTTCAGTTGTGGTCTTGACGTGCAACTCTGCGGGGACGCTTGAACTTCTGCTAGAGTCCCTTAGACGGCAAACTTTGCCCCCGCACGAAATAGTGGTAGTCGATTGTGGGTCGACGGATGGTACTATAGAAATAGCGCGTAAGTACGGGTGTATCGTGTATGATAAGCCAGTAAAGGTTAGAGCTGAAGCAAGAAACATTGGGGTAAAAATATCGAAGGGAGATATCATAGCTTTTATCGATTCCGATTGTGTAGCTGAGAGAAATTGGCTGGAAGAGCTTGTTAAGAATTTTGATGATATTATGATTGCTGGTGTTTCTGGAAAAGTTTCAGCGTTAAATTCTAATAAATTAATTCCAAAACTTATAGACTTGGCAACGAAAGATGAACCGCATTACGCTACCTGGAATATAGCTTATAGAAAGTGCGTTTTGGATGAAGTAAATGGTTTCGATAGTAAATTACATGCTTGCGAAGACCAAGCTCTTGCTTGGAAGATAATTAGGAAAGGATATAGAATGGTGTGGAATCCCAACGCGATAGTATACCACAAACACAGGGAAAGCCTCTTCTCTTTCCTTAAGCAGCAGTACGACTACGGCACTTGGGCTATCATAGCCAAAAAAATGCACGGTATCGGTTACCATAAAAGTTTATTATTACTTTTCGCAATACCATTACTTTTTATTTTTAAATATATTAGGAAGATAACTATTCACCCGTTATTACCTTTCTTCTTAGCGTTATCGGCGTTAGCTTATAGCCTTGGAGCCTGGAGGGGGTTTGCATGGTCGTTAAGGTCGGAGTACTGATACCGAACATAAGTTTGGGTGGAGCGAGCAAGGTAGCGTTGAATCAAGTTAAATATCTCAAAAAATATGGATATGAAGCAAAACTTTTGACGCTGGCACCTGCGAAAGCAATGGAAGTAGATCATTCATGCATTGGTTTAGGAAAATTTTTACCGGTAATGAAAACATCCACTTCTGTTCTCGTTAATATTGCATGGGGAGTGTGTATTAAAAAAGTAGATGTCGATGCTATCGTAGCCCACGGGATAGCATCGATTCTAGCTTTAAAACTTGAGGAAAAATATGACATTGAATACGTTAATTACATTCATCACCCAGCTAGCTTTTTGCATGGGAAGCCCATACATGGGAAAGAAGAAGAAAACATTCTAGGACCATTAGCTAAATATCCGCTAAAGCTTTTATGGAGTAGGAATAAGCTAGCAGAGGAAGATATAAGAAGCATAAGAGCTGCCAAATATAACTTTACAAATAGCAAAAGAACTTTAAATAATCTATTAAAAATTTACGGTAATATTAAAGCAGATGTATGTTATCCAGCGATAGGCGATGAATTTCATATAATAACACCAAGGTTAGAAGATAAAAGGAATTACGTTCTTTATGCATCTAGACATGTTGAGCAAAAAGGATTTCATCTACTACCAATAATATTCTCAAAAATCGATAGAAATGCCAAATTGATACTAGCGGGAAAACCGACGAGCTTAACAAGCAAAGTTTTTAAAGAATTTAAAGAGCTGAGTCTAGCTGATAGAGTTATATTTAGAATGAATGTAGGCGATCAGGAATTGATTGAATTATATAAGAAAAGTAAAATATTACTTTTCCCAGCTATGCAGGAAGATTTCGGTTTAAGCCCCTTGGAGGGTATGGCCGCCGGCTGTATACCGGTAAGCTGGAATGATGGCGGAGGGGTAGTAGAAATTATTCAAGACGGTAAAACAGGTCTTCTAGCTAAACCATACGATATAGATGATTATGCAGCGAAAGTGAACATGCTGTTAAGGGACGATGAGTTGTACGTCCATATTTTAAATGAAGCGAAAAAATTTTCTTTGATTTTCTCTTGGGATAACCATGTGAAGAAAATTAAAGAAGTTATTGATACGATGATGAACTGAAAATTTATCAAATAATAATTTCCAATTATATTTTTGAGAATCGTTTTTGAGTATTGAAAAATACACTTTTCCTGAATAATGGGTTTCTAGCTATTAGGAAAATCATAGTTTGCGTTGGCGAGAATCACTACCCGGCAACTAATGTGTAAACCTCAAGGTACTGCCTGTACACGACGGGCCACGAGTACCTCTCCTTCACCACCCTCGCGGCGTTCTCCGCCAGGCGCTTCGCCAAGCCCCTGTCCTCGAGCAGCAGCGCGATTGCGCGCGCTAGCTGCTCGGAGTCGGGGTCCACGAGCAGCCCCGTCTCCCCGTGCTCGACGAGCTCCGGGTTCCCGCCCACCCTCGTGGCGACGACCGGCACGCCCATCGCCATCGCCTCCAGCAGCGCCGTGCTCAAGCCCTCGTGCCTCGAGGGCAGGACGAAGACGTCCGAGCCCTTCACGATCCTCAGCGCCTCGGCGCGCGGGAGGGGGCCGGTGAAGCGGATGCGCGGGTCGCCGCGAGCGAGCTCGCGCAGCTCCCGCTCGAGCGGCCCCCCGCCGACGACGACGAGGTTCGCGCCGATGCGCTTGACCGCGTCCACGAGGAGGTCGACGCCCTTCTCCCTCGAAAGCCTCCCGCAGTAGACCACCTGCCTCTCGAAAAAGCGCGTACCCTCCACCGGCAGGTCCGCCGGGTCGACCGCGTTCGGCACGTGCAACACGTCGAAGCCGAGGCTCCTGTAGCGCTCGGCGGCGCTCCTCGACACGGCTGTAACAACGTCGGCCCACTCCAGCGCCTTGCGCTCGGCCCAAGCGCCCAGCCGGCCCACCAAGCCCCCGTGCAGGTAGCCTACCTGCTCCGAGAACACCCCGTGCAGGGTCAGCACCCTCCCGCCCCGCGCCGCGCGCATCGCCGGCGCCGACGGCACGTTGTGCGCGTGCACCACGTCGTACCTGCGCCCCAGCAGCCGCCCGGCCGCGGCTTTGGCGAGCGCCACGAGGGCGAAGCTCGGGTTCATCAAGCCCTTCACGGGGAGGTAGGGCGTGTTCTCGACCGAGACCACGTCCACCTCGTGCCCGTCGCGCCTCAGCAGCTCCACCAGCTTCCCCACGTGCTGCGCGACACCCCCTAAGCCGCTGGTTCTGGGGGATATCACTAGGACTTTCACGCGGTGGCGCGCTCACGGGAGCTTTAAAAACGCTGTGCTGCAGGCTCCCGAACTCTTAGCTTATTGCCTTGCAACGTGTAGTAAACCATCAGCGTTGCCAGCGGGACACCTACAAGCAAGCTCGCTACGAACGCCCTCAAAGCACCAGAAAACCCTCTTCGAGGCAGCTGGTAGAAGATGTAAAAGAGGGCGTAAAGCAGTGGGGGAGGAGGAGGGCGGGCGCGCCGGCCGAGAGGCCGGCGGCGGCTAAAACTCCCAGCGGGACGTACCCTAGGTAGAAAGCGTACCGCGGGTTGCTTACAAGGTATCTCAGAGTGTTTTTCCATGAAACCTCAAAACCCAACGTAAGCACCTTCGCCCTAGCCTTCTTCCTCAACCCCTTCAGCAGAACTCCGATCGGAGCGTACACGTATATGTCGCTCAGGCGGCCCCGCGCCACGTTCACGTCAACGGCTACGACACCCCTGTGCAAACCCACCCTGAAGCCCTCGAGCCTAGCTCTGGCAGAGAAGTCCGCGTCCTCGCCGAACGTGAGGTCCGGGTCAAACCTCAACCTTTCTAAAACCCGTTTAGAAATCAGAGTGTGCCCCATAGTCACGAACGCGCGCGCCTAGGTTCTTTTCAGTCCTGATGATTTTGGTAGGGACTTTATGCATGTGTTTTTCAGCGGCATTCTTGATCTCGTCGAAGCTGCCATCTGTGGAATGATTATCCACTATTACAACCTCATAGTTTGGATAATTTAATTCAAACAATGATTCAAGTGATTTAAGAGCTAAGTTCATGAAATGTTTCGAGTTGTAGTTCAACCATATTAATGTGACCTTGGGGGGCACTCCACCTCGGGGCTTGATCTAAGCCGCATAAAAATCGCGTGCTCCTCGACAAGCTTCAGAGGCTGTAGGATCCGGCATCGAGAACCGGCGCTGCTAGAGTTGAGCTTACAGCGGGTTTCCGCTGCTAAACCTCCAGGTAGCTTAACGCTGGACGCGACTACTTTGGAGCGCCACGCTTTTAGCAGCCGTTGCCGGCTTACAGCTTGATGCTGCTCGCGCGCGGCGCTGGGCGCCGGCTCCCTCGGGTGTTGCTAGTTGCGGTGCTCTTGGTCGCGGCAACGCTTATAGCGGTTGCCGCTCTCTCCGCGGTGGGCCTTCTGGTGAGGCGCGAGGTGGAGGTCGTGAGGCCTAGGCTGATGCTCGACCGGTACAACGCGTTCGGGGGGTACCGGGGCCTCTGCGGGTTCGAGAAGCGCGGCTTCTTCTACGTGGCCGAGCGCGGC
>JAJHRM010000111.1 GCA_020832965.1 Thermofilum sp.
GCGCGCCATGATCTCGTAGCCTTTATCGGCCGCCCCCCTCAGCACCTCGAGCCTCCTGCCGACATCCTCGCCGCGCAACCTGCCGGCGCCGCCGTGGACGATTATCGCCGGGCGCACAAACCCCCCTTCTAACTAACTTGAAAAACCTGACAGGTGCTCTCGATAAAGATCACAGCGGCAGCTCAACTTCGTAGCAGCTGGTTAGCGCATACCGGCTGATGGTACCTTCTCCAGCTGCCATACAGCTATCGCTCTTTAGCCAGTTTTCAACTGGCTAGAGAGCATTCAGCTACGGCCGCTCTCGTCACCGCTAGGCATCGGGATTGATCATCATCGCCGCGTACCCGTTGCGAAGCTAGTATAAAGCTTTTTGAACCAGTGAGCCTGCTGGGGGCTCCAGGAGCCTTTGCGGTTTTTGTGCGGATGCGGCGGCACCGACCCTTTAGGCCCTGCGCGCTCCACCTCAAGGGCTCACGTGCACGCCAAGCTTCCTAGCGTAATCGAGGAGCCCTAGCTCCTCTAGCGCCTCCCTCTTGGGGACTCCGTTCTCGTCCCATCTCATGTACTCGTAATACTCTTTAAGCATCGGCTCCAGCTCGACAACTTGGCCCTTAGCGCCCCCCTCCTTCAGCGGCTCTGCGAGGAACCGCTTAGGCAGAGTGTCGTCCTTCCTCGCGATGCCGCACGCTACGTTGAACAACCGTTTTAGCGTGAATATCCTCCTTCCGGCAGTCAGCAGCTCGGGCAGCGTTTTCTTTATCCCGGTAACGAAGGTGTACAAGCCCGCTACGTGGGCTGGCGGGATGTCGATGAACTTGCAGAGGACTAACGACTCGACGACTTCGTGCCACGTCTGCATCGTCGCTACGATGCGGCCCTTCCCCTTGTACTCAAACCTGTCTACGCGCTCATGGATCCCCAAGTCGAGCATCCTTAGACCCTGCTCAACCCGGAATGTGAGACCCTGAAGGTGGCACGCGCCCCTGTTGCTCGTGGCGTATTGGAGCCCCATACCTTTGAAGGCTCTGGGATCGTGCATGGGGACTTCGAGCCCTTTCACGTGCATCGCAAGCTCCTCCGAGCCTTTACCGACGATCTCGGAAGCCCTTTTGACGCCTTCGCTGAGGATTCTCCCGAAGCCCTCCCCTTCGCCCATCATCTTCAGCAGGCGCAGGACGGTCTCCTTATCGCCCCACTTCAGCTCCAGCCCGCCGGTCTCCTCCTTAGTCAGGAGACCTTTTTCGTAAGCTTCCATGGCCCACGCTATTGTGACGCCGGCGGATATTGTGTCCATCCCGTACCTGTTGCATATTTCGTTGGCCTTGATCAGGTACTCCGAATCGAATATCATGAGCAGCGAGCCGAGCGCGGTTATAGTCTCGTACTCGGGTGCCCGCATCTCTCTACCGTTTACTTTCACGACTTTCCAGCACTTAACGGGGCAAGCCCAGCAGCCGTGCGACCTGATCACTAACCCTTTTTCCTTGAAGGTTGGCCCGCTTATGCTTTTGTAATCGAACTCCCCCAGCGTGAAGTTCCTCGCTGGCATGTCGCCGTACTCGTAGAACTCCTCAACCTCTCCCGCTGTTCCGTAGGTGGCCAGTATCTGCGTAACAGGGAACGAGGTTATAAGCGGGAGGAGCCTCGAGAGGACGCTAACTACTCTCTGCTGATCTTTCACCGCTACCCTCCCGGTACCTCTCACAGCTATCGCCTTCAAGTTCTTTGAGCCCATTACAGCGCCCATCCCCGCCCTCCCAGCGACTCTAGGGCCGGGGGGCTGAGCGTCCGAGACGATGCACGCTATTCGAGCCATCCTTTCGCCGGCGCGCCCTATGGTGGCGACCTTTACCTCGGGGTCCCCCAGCTCCCTTCTGATAGCTTCGTCGGTTTCGAAGGTGTCGAGACCCCAAAGCTTCCCGGCGTCCCTTATTTCCACATCGCCGTTGTGCACGTAGAGGTAAACCGGGCTGCTGGCTCTGCCCTTGATCACGATCCCGTCGAAGCCGGCTCTCTTTAGCTCAACCCCCCAGTACCCGGAGGCGTGCGCTTCGCCCCAAGCTCCTGTTAGCGGGGATTTCGCCGCTACCACGTACCTCCCAGAGCCGTAAACGGGGGTGCCGGTAAGGGGGCCGGTCATGAAAACCAGGACATTATTGGGGCTGAATGGGTCTACTTTGGGATCCCCTATCTCGTCAACGATTATTTTCGCTGCTAAGCCTGAGCCACCTATGAACAAGTTAGCATCCTCAGAGCTCAGCTCGCGGATCTCGATCTTCTCTCTAGATAGATCCACGTAAGCGATTTTACCTATGTACCCGTACCACTGCGCCATCGCACCCCCCTACGCGATGCCATAGAGCTTGTAGTAGAGCTCAACGTCCTTTTCCGGGATTATGGGCGGCTCCTTACCCAGCGCCATAGCCACAAACTGCGCCACGGCCACCTCTTCGAGCGTTTCCGCTATCGCTTCAGCCTCGTACAGGTTGGCACCCAGCGCCACGATGCCGTGGTTCTGGAGTATTATAGCTCTCGCGCCGGCTTCGGCTTTCTCTCTAACGAGCTCGGCTAGATCCTTAGTTCCCGGAAACGCGAAGGGGACGATTTCAACTTTCCTGAGAACCATGACCGCCTCCACGGTTATCGGTTTCAGGCCTACGCCCGCCAGCGCCAGGCCGAGAGTGAAGGGGTTGTGCGCGTGGACTACCGCGTTAACATCGGGCCTGACCTTGTAAATAGCCGTGTGAAAAGGCCACTCGATGGAGGGTCTCAAGAAGCCGTCAAGCACGTTACCGTCGAGATCGATTTTCACAAGGTCCTCTGGGTTCAGTTCGCCTTTGAATATCCCGCTAGGCGTAATCCAAACCTCGTTCGAGCCGGGGAGCCTAGCACTCACGTTGCCTCCCAGCGCGGATACGAGACCTCTGTTGAAAAGGTTCCTCATGACCCTGCAAATATCATTTTTCAGCTGCTCCTCCTGCAGTGCGTACTCTTCAGCCACGCTGGTGCTCGTGTGCTCGCGCTAATAAAACTTACCTGAGATTAACCGCCGGTCACCAAGGGCAAGATCACTACTCTGCTCTCACCGTTCAGCTCGCACTCCGTCTCGTATATCGTTCTTCCGTTTACTAGCACCACGACCCCCTCCCTAACTTCCCCTTTTTCGTCAACGACCTTACTCATGTCAAGTATACCTTCGTTTTGCGCAAGTCGCAAAACGTCGACGATTCGCGGAGTACCCGGTAACGTGTAGTATCTTTCGATTATTCCGTTCTTAGCGAAGGGAGGCAGTATTTTCAGGAGTACGCGTACACCGTTCATCGGGTTACTTCTTCTTGCGAGGAAGAGATAAGTTTTTCGCAATGCTAGCCACTGTCGCTCACGAAAGGTATCACGTACGGGCCTTCAGGTATTGCAACGATCTTCTCGAAGGGAGTAAGTTTTCTCGCGATTTCGAGAGCTTCCTCGATCGTGGAAGCCGGGATCAAGTTCATCTCCTCGAGAACGCTATCTTTCACACCCTTCGTCACCACGATCACTTTGTTTTTCATTAGCACCTGCTCAAGCTTCTGAACCTCCCATTGATCCCTGAGCGGCTCGTTCTCCTTTATGTAAATTAGTATTTTAGCTGGATCCTCGCTCATCGATGCGAGCTCTCTAAAGCTCTCGTGCCCTACGCCGTCCCTGCACTCGGACAGCAAGATGACAGCTCCTCCCCGCTTGGTGACCCTAGAGCCGGTCACCATGCCCTTCACCGCCTGGTACAGGTTGCGGTCCAGCGGGTAGCCTCCGTTCGTTACTATCGTGACGTCGGCTTCGTAAGGTACTGGGACCTTGACGTACTTTTCCAACCTCCTAACGCCATCCGCGTGCGCTGCGTAAGGGTCTCCCGCGACAGCGTCTACAACTCTCTTCTCTTTATCGAGGAGAACGTGAACGATGAACCTGTAGCCCTCCAGTATCCTAGCTGCTTCAACCATATCCTCGTGCACGGGGTTCCCCTCTAAGTAGCCGTAGTCGGCCTTCGGGTGGGCCAGCATCTTGAAGCTATGGTTTTGGTAAACACTTTTCGTGCCGGCGATCCCCGGCAGTATCAGCTTCCTCCCCCCGCTGTACCCCGCGAAGAAGTGCGGCTCTATTAAGCCCAAACCCACTACTAGGTCGGCTTCTGCTACATTCTTGTTCACGTACACTTCCGTTCCGAACGACGTCTTCCCGATGTATTTCAAAATCGAGTCGTCGTCAGAATTATGGGAGTAGATGTTGTACTCGCTAGCGATCTCTTTCCCTACAAGCTCCTCGATCTCGCTGGTACCGTGTGGTTCGTGCAGCCCGGTCGCCACTACGATTTCCACCTGGTGTTTTGCGACTCCGCAAGCTCGCATATGCTCCAATAGCGCTTTCAGCAGAAGATTGTTAGGGGTAGCTCTCGTCTTATCTGTGATAAGGATTGCTATCCTCCTCTTTCCGCTAACTAGCTTCCGTAACTCGGGGGCTGCGTACGGGCGTTCTATAGAGGCTCTTACAAGTCTCTCTGCTTTCTCTCCGCTCTCTCCCCGAGGAATTTTCGAGTAAACGACAAGCGCGTTTTCCGGTAGATCGGCCACGACTCTCTCTTTGCCGAATGGGAACCCAACTAACGTCATAGCTCATCCTCCGGTAAAACCTTGTCGGGGTTAAGTATATTGTTTGGATCCAGCATTTTTTTCAATCCCCTCATAACTTTCACCCACTCTGGACCTAGAAGCTTCGCCGCTTGAGATTTACGTATGGCTCCGATGCCGTGCTCCCCCGTGATTACTCCTCCGAGAGCTACTGCGGCTTCGTAAACCTGGCTTCTGATTTCCTCAAGCTGCTGAACGGTGAAACCGGGATATTGCAGCACGTGAACATGTATGTTCCCATCACCCACGTGCCCGTAGACCGGCAGCCACACTTTATACCTATTCTCCAGCTTTTCTATGCTTTCGAGGAAAGCGTCGATTGCTCCGAGCGGAACCGTAGTGTCTAGTATGTCGAAGGTCTCTTTCTTGAGAGCGGTGTATATGGCGCTCCTAATCTTGAGGAGCGTGCTCTGCTCATCGGATCTTTGAGCGATCACGGGCTCCAGCGCCCCCTCGCTCTCGACAATCTTAGACAGCATTTCCAGCTCGGCGAACACGATGTCTTCTGAGCACTCGGCTAAGATCAGCATGAGGTACGAGTTGCCCTCGGTCACGGGCCACATGACGCCCAAGTGGCGCGCCGACTCTTCTACCACCCTCCTATCGAAGTACTCTAGCGCTAGGGGGATGAGACCGCTGAAGAGAATCCTCTTCGCCGCGCTGACTGCGCTGCTTCTCTGCTCGAAGGGTACAACGATCGTCGCAGATGCTCTCCAGCGCGGGTACAGCCTCAGGTACACTTTTGTTATAACGCCTAAAATCCCCTCGCTGCCTATGAACAGGTGAGCTAGGTTGAAGCCCTGGTTGTTCTTGACCGTTTTTGAAGCGAGAGATAAGATGGTTCCCTGGGGCAAAACGACTTCTAAGCCTAGAACGTAGTTCCTCGTGACGCCTGTTCTGACAGCCCTAGCTCCGCCAGCGTTGCATGCGACAAGCCCACCTACGGTGGCTCCCTCGTCGCCCGGGTGCGGAGGGAAGCTGAGCCCACGCTTCTCCGCTTCCTCTATCAGCTTGCCTAAAGTGACGCCGGCCTCGGCTTCTGCTACCATATTTTCCGCGTCTATAACTAGCTTGTCCATTCTCTCGAGTGAGAGGACTATCCCCGACCTCGTAGGCACCGCGCCGCCGACCAAACCCGTCCCACCCCCTCGCGGGTAAACGGGGACCCTGTACTTGTTCGCTAGTTTCAACACTTCCGCGACTTCGATTGTGCTAGACGGTTTAACGACGATCACTTCCTCTGAGGGGTTAGGCCTAACGGGTGGAGCCGTCTCGTCGAACAAGTATTTTAGAATCGCATCCTTTTCCGTCACTACCCACTCTTCGCCTACCACGCTCTTAAGCTCCCGGACGAGCTCGGGAGGCAGCATCCTCATCACGCAATGTGAAGGTTCTTATGATTTAAATGCTTTCAGCTTCTCCAATAGCTTCTGCGCGACTTCGTACATGTCGCCTACCACGAAGACGTCGCTGTACCTAGCTATGGGCGCCGAGGGGTCCGTATTAACAGCCACCACGCATTCAGAGTCCTTCATCCCAGCGATGTGCTGCGGGGCGCCGGAGATCCCGAAAGCGAAATACACTTTCGGTTTCACTATGTTTCCGCTGAAACCCACTTGGCGTTCCTTTTCGAACCAACCGGCATCCACCAGTGGTTTGCTGACAGCGTACTCTCCACCCAGCATTCTAGCAAGTTCTCTGAACAGCGATATATCTTCCCGTTTCCTTAACCCTCTACCTACAGCCACTATGACGCTGGCATCAGGCAGGCTGACGGTCTTCTCCCTCGAGGACCCGAGTACCTCAAGCCCTGAGAAGTGAGCCGGCAGCTCTTCCACCACTACTGCCTCGGGGCACCTGCTGTAGTCGGGTTGAGGCCTTGGGAAGACCCCGGGCCTGATTGTCGCCATCACCGGTGACGTAGCAGTTTTTATGTGAGCTATTAGGTTGCCCGTAAAGGCTGGCCGCACTTGCACGATGTCCCCCGCTTCGTCCACGTACACGTCTAAGCAATCGGCAGTAAGCCCTAAACCCAGCCGAGCCGCCACGCGCGGAGCGACGCTCCTCCCCCACGGGGTCGCGCTGACGAGCACCACCGCCGGTTCGACTCTCCTTATCGCTCGCGTCAACGCTTCGGCATGTAGGAGGTAGTCGCTCAGTTGGCTCTCGCTCACTTTGTACACGAGCAAAACATCCGCTCCGCAGGCGGCCAACTCCTTAAGCTCCTGGGAGTTCTCTAACGCTGTCACGAAGACGGAGTACACTTTCCCGCCGCGGGCGCTCGCGAGCTCTCTCGCTTTCGAGAGGAGCTCGAGGGAGGCCGGGTTCACTTTCCCGCCGACATTTTCCACGTAAGTGAGCACGCCGTAGCCCAAAACCACCACCTAGAGCAGGTTCTTGCTCCTTAGCAGCTCGAGAATCGCGTTCACGCCATCTTCAACGCCCTTGAATACCATTGGAGTCTTTCCCTTCTCGAGAGCGTAGAACGCTTTCACAACTCTGGTGGGGGACCCAGCCCACCCCACTCTCGACAAATCTATCCCGGGTAGATCGCTGGCTTGCCACACTTCCACAGTAGCTTTCCTCGCCCTCATAAGATCGCTCAACCTGGGGATGCGTGGTTCCAATCTCTCGCCTTTTAAAGCGAGGGGGCGCGATACGCTGAGTAGCGCAGGGTACTTTAGGCGCACCAGGTAATAACTCTTTCCGAAATCAGCTTCCACCGTTATGCTCTTATCATCGAATTCGACCACGCTTTGAACGAACGCAGCGTGGGGTATGCCGAGGTGTTCGGCGACTTCTGGCCCCACCTGCCCCGTGTCGCCGTCCACAGACTTCTCACCGCACAGGATTAACCTAAAGTTGCCTATTTTCCTGATCGCAGCAGCCAGAGTGTACGAGGTGGCCAGCGTATCGGCTCCAGCGAATTTGGGATCGCTTAAGAGGATCGCCCTGTCAGCCCCTCTAGCTATAGCGTCCCTCAAAGCCTTCTCCGCGTGCGGAGGGGCCATAGCGAGCGCGATGACGCGGCCACCCAAGCTCTCCCTCAGCCTAACAGCGAGCTCGAGCGCGTAAAGGTCGAACGGGTTTATCTCCAGCTCCGCAGAGCTTCTATCCACGCGCCCCGTCTCCACGTCAAACTTCACTTTGGTTATGTCCGGCGTGGGCTTCACAAGAACTACAAGATCCAGTCCGCTCACCGCTCCGCTCCCACGACGCCATTCGTGCTAAAGCCCTATAATGTTTTGCTTAGCCGAGAACAGCGCATTAGCGCCTTGCACAGGGTTCGTGGGCGGTACGAACGCGTAAATTAGCTGCACGCGCTTGCGACTTGAGCTGCAGCGCGGCATTCGGGAGGCGACAGGCTCAAATCGCGGAACCGGTAGCGCGTTGAACGCATTGAGGAGCCTGAAGTGTTTCGACCGGATAGTAATCAGCGATGTGAAGGTGGGCGCTAGGGGGTTCTCCGCCGTCTACACGCTGGAGCTCGAGGGCGTGAGGAAGAGCTACACGCTGATGCACCGCTACGAGGAGGAAGTCAACGTGAAGGGGTTGGAGGAGGTCGCGA
>JAJHRM010000112.1 GCA_020832965.1 Thermofilum sp.
GCTTCGCGTGTGAGCCGCACGACCTCGATTGCGTTGCGAGAGCTTTAGAAAAAATCTTTGACGAAAGCATTATGGAAAGCATCAGGGCTAATGTCCTTCGCGTAAGACCCCTTATCGATAGGCGCCGAGCTGCGGAGAAGCTGTACAGTTTGCTTCGCGAACTGCTGGAGCCCAAGCAGGACGCTTAACCCATGAGCAAGGGAGGAGCGTTCGGCTCTGTGGTGCGCGTTGTTGTGAGAAGCGAGACCTTGCTAGTGACACTGGCAATTTTGCTTGCATCATTGCTATCCTTCGTTGTTGCCACCCACATCTATTACTCATGGCCCGAAAAACTGGTGATGCACTCCTCGCTGATCGCGTTTTCTTTTTTCATCCTGTTCGGAGGCCTGGTAGGCAGTTCCATATCCTGCTGCGCACGCTCTTTCGCTAATTTTATCTTTTTACCTACTGTTAAAAACGAAAATTATGAAAATTAGACCAATTATATATGCTAGGAATTCACGTTTGGGTTTAGGATTAGTTGAGTTTCCAGAGGTAGCTCAAAGATGCGTAATTAAGATTCCTGAAATCTTTGAAGATGAAGTACATATATCTTTGATTATTAAAAATTGATAGCATTTTATGATCGAAGGGTAATAAGCAGAGCACGGATAGTCGCATTTCTGAGCCCTCTTCTGTATATGAATTTCCTTAAAAAGATATGCTTAAAAACCACTAGGAAAGGTGATCTTTCTGCCAGCTGGTATAGATTATGAACAAATAACTCGAATAGAGAAAAATGCTAAGTCGAGTGAAGAAGAATTAAAAAATTGTTTTCTAGGAAGTCTTGCTTGGTGGCAGGGAGTAGACATCTTAGTAAAGGCTGTTGCGTTCTTAAAGAAGAAGTTTCCCGAGCTACGTGATAAAATTAAGCTCGAGATAATAGGCGACGGACCACAAAGGGCTTTAATAGACCGTTGATGCAAGGCTCTCAGGGTAAACTGCGAAATCACGGGCTACCTGCCACACGAAGAAGCACTAAAGAGGTTATCCAGTTGCGGAGTCCTCGTATTGCCTAGGAGAAGGTCTAGCACCACAGAGGCTGTTATACCACCGAAAGTTATTGAAGCATGGGCTTTAGGTATCCCAGTAGTTGTAACACGGCATCAGGTTTTCGAGTATTATGGCTTAAAAACATGGAAGATTTAATGTACTGCGAGCCAACTCCAGAAAGTGTTGCTGATACTATAGGAAAAGTTTTGCTTTCAGAGGAAATTCGTAAAAATCTTAGTAGGAAAGGTCCCATTATAGCTCAAAAGTTTGATTACTGTAAATTTGTTAAAAGTCTATTAGAAATAAACAAAAACCTTTGATTAGGTAATACCATGCACTTGCTTGGTGAGTTTTTGGTCTCAATATTAAGGTTTATCGGAGGTATAGTTTATTTTTTCATATTACCTGGAGTTCTTCTCAAAATTAGCTACTTTAAGAAAGTTCCTATGCTTTTGTCTCCTATTCTAGGCTTGTTATTACAGGTTTATAATATGTTTTCACTTTGGATTGTATATATTGTTTTAGGAAAGCAACCCCTTAATATTGCATTATTGTTAACTTTAATTACATTAGGTGAAATTGTAAGCTTAGTTTTACTTATTAGCAGTAAACATTCCAGTAAGTATTATATAAAGTATTATCGAAACTTTTTGAAGTTTTCTTCTGTCGATAAATATTTAATGATTTCAATTGCAATTTACTTGCTACTAGCATTATATTGGCAACGATTCGCAACCGAGCCTCATTCGGATGGTGCAATTTATCTAGATATTGCGCGAAATATAGTTGAAAAGGGTGTTTTTCAGAGTAATATAATTCTCCTGCCAAATGATTGGAGATATGTTATATTTTCAACAGGATTTAGCTACGATATTCACTCTGTAGGATATTTTTGTTTTGCAGTATTTTTTACTTTTGGAGGTGTAAGTTTGCAAATAGCTCAAATAGCATTGATATTTCAAGGTATGCTTATTATTCTTATTCTTTTTGAATTGTGTAAAAAAGTTTTTAATGTAAATATTGCAAGATTAAGTGCGATAATATTATCTATTCACCCGGAATTTATAACCCACGTTGTTTTAGTTGGCGGTCCTGAGATACCAAGTATATTATTCTTATTGCTTACTTATTATATGATTGTGCTTTCAATTGAGGATAAGCAAAATTGTCTTAAATATTCTGTTATCGGAGCCTTTTCAATGTTCTTAACATGGTTTAGCTGGTATTTTAATTTTTATATATTCTTTGCACAAATACCCTTTTTATATCTATATGTTAGTCATAAAAATTCAGATTTTAAAGTTAGAAATTTTGCTGCTATTCTTATGCTACTAGCATATTTTATCTTTGATTACAGAATCATAGAAAACTTACCTTATTTATATTTAAAGCATCCATTTCCAATAGCGTTAATTGTTTTCTTTTTCCTTTTACGAACCAATGTTCTGAAGAAAATGTCATTTAGCTTAAAATTATTCTTTACATTTATTTTATCTATACTTTCTTTATTCTCTATTTATGCAGTAGTATTTCAATCCTCTCCAACTCATAGGCAATATCACAGTCAATTATCAGAACCTAGTGCATTCCTGAAGCTTCAAGCTCAAAGAGATTTAAAAATATTGTTTACAAGACCATTTAATTTAGAATATGTAAATAACTATTACCAGATGTATAGGGAAGGGTTTGAATCTTACATTGGTAGTTTACTCATTGTTTTAAGTATATTATCAATTATTAGATTTCGATTAATTAAAGAAATTTTGTTATTCTGGACTTTTCCACTCTTTCATTTCTTACTATGGATCTTATTTAGCACCATAGAAGTATTGCAAGCTAGGTATCTTCTTTCGTGCTTTATATTCTATGTGATATTAACTGCTATATCTCTTCAGACCTTTATTCCAATGACAAAGAGGAGATCTATTAAGTTAATTATCCGAACTTTTATTCCAACAGCTTCTATTAAGTTAATTATTCGGACCTTTATTCCAATGGCAAGGAGGGATTCTATTAAGTTAATTACCTTGCTTATTTTACTTTTGTCGATATCGTATTCTATTTATAATCTTTATCCTAATTTTGAGCAAATTTTGAACTCTTGGAAATATAGCGAGAATTTTGGCTGGACACCAGCTATTAATTGGATAAAAAAATTCATCCCACAAGATGCCGTGCTTTTAACTAGGTCCTCAAGTTATTTCGCCTGGTATACAGGTAGACGGGTTGCACACTTAGATATTGGATTTAACGTCTTTCCCACCGATCAAATATCCGAGCCTCAGTTAGTTGATCTTATTAGATTATATAAAGCTAATTATCTGATTATAGAGCGACGAACTACTTGGATTTTTCCATATCTTTCCTCTTTGCTTGTGCATCACACTTCATTTCTTGGTGCAAACATTGTTTTTAAAGACAATAACGTTGTCATCTATAATGTTACGAATATAGCATACGGTAGTCCTCGTTCCGTTGCAATATATACACTTCACGATATGGAAACGTTAAATTACTGGTATCCGAATCTATATTATGGGAATGCTTTTCTTAGTTTAGACAATGAAATTAAAAAAAATGGTAACTATTCGATCAAATTTACCCAATTCTTGGCTTCGGGTAGAACACAGGCATGTATTTTCTTAAGTGAGAATCATTTTATGAATTTATCTGATTATGATTATCTGTCTTTTTATGTAAAGTCTTTACATAACTGCTCCGTAATTGTAGCATTGATAACTGACCCATATAATTATTTTATTACACCTAAAATTAGTATTACAAGTGGAAATTTTAGTCATGTGCTGGTTTCAATCAAAGTTTTAAGAAGTGTAGGTAGACCACTACTGAGCAATATTACACGTATCCAAGTTTGCTTTGGCGATTTATCGGTAAATAAATCATATACTTTTTGGATTGATGGGCCTCTCTTATTGGAAAAAATTACTTATGATTATCCTTAATAGGAGGGATGATTTATGCATAGTGAGAGGTTGGTGATGGAATTGAAGATTCTTATTGTTTCGGTTAGTTATCCTTCTGAAGTTGACGAGCATACTTTTGGCTTTAATAAAGTATGGTCACAACACATGCATGCATTAGTCCCGTCACATAGTGCGCTAGAGCTAAGGTCTTGCTCGAGCAGTCGCTAAACGTTTACTCAGAGTGGGAATCGGTGCCTCTGTTTTGGAAACATTTACATTCAAGACCTCGCGCTAACGGTACTTGCACTGTGCAGCAGCAAGCTTCCGAAGTTCCTTAAGAGAAGCGCAGGAAGCCATGAACGTGCTCGTGATCTCAGCCATGGTGGGTAGGAGTCCGCGGGAAATCACTTACAGCTTCGTTTTTGACGAAGTTGTCCGTCTGGCGAAGCGAGGTTTGAACGTGTCGGTTGCGCGCTTCAGGTTTGAGGGTGATGCGAGGGCATACGGTGTCAAATTTCACGATGTGCGTAGGAGCCAAATGCTCACTCTTTTTCTGAGATTGAACAAGATCGCGTTCTTTCCCATCAACGCTTTACTGCGCTCGCCGCTCACACTCTATTCGGAACTGCTTTACAGCAAGCACATCGAAGATCTCATAGAGAAGCTTGAGCCAGACCTGCTACACGCCCACTTCGCCTACCCGGAAGGCTGGGCCGCTTACTTAGCTAAGGTTGGGCTCAGGCAGCGCATACCCTTAGTTGTTACTCTCCATGGTTACGATATTCTCGTCGAGCCATCCGTAGGGTATGGGATTAGGTTAAGCAAGCGTTACGAAGCGCTGGTAAAGAAGGTTTTGAATGCTGCAAACGCAATAATCGTTGCTAGCAGAGCAGTTTTCAACGAGGCTGCAAGCTTAGTAAAAGACGTAGGGAAAATTCACCTGATTTCTAATGGGGTTGATACGAAAAGATTTAACCCTGCGCTAAATGGTAATATCATAAGGAAGCGGTTTGCCGTCGAAGATAAGCAAGTAATCTTTACTTTAAGGCATCACAGTCCGCGGTACGGTATAACTTATTTGCTTTTAGCCGCTAAGCTGGTTTTGGACAAGAGGAAGGATGTTGCATTTATCATAGGTGGGAGCGGTCCTTTACTAGACTACCATAAGATGCTTACGAGAAGATTGGGTATTTCATCATATGTACTTTTCACCGGCAGAATCCCTCAAGAAGAACTTCCCCTTTACTACGCGGCGAGCGACGTTGTCGTTGTTCCTTCGTTGCAGGAGGCTTGGGGTCTCGTGGCGACGGAGGCTATGGCTTGCGGTAAGCCGGTGGTCGCGAGCAGGGTAGGCGGGCTTCCGGATCAGGTTATCGACGGCTACAACGGCTTCCTCGTCCCGCCGAGGGATCCCAAAGCGCTGGCGGATAGGATCCTGTATCTTCTGGAGAATCCTTCGGAAGCGAGAAGGATGGGTCTTAATGGGAGAAAGCTAGCTGAAGAGCAATTTGATATAGAAAAAAGAGTTGATAAGATAGTGAAGCTTTACCAAGAGCTCGTTAATGGATGAGGAAAATATCGTCTAAGCTCTTCAATAGGTTTTTCATTTGGCTGAAGATTCTGAAGGCTTTTAGAGGTCTTACTCTGAAAAGCGTGTTTAACTTGCTACTTTCAGCTCTTTGCGATACTCTTCTTTACGCGTTTACCGGTGCGAGCATTAACCCGAGGCTCCTGCTGAAGGGGCTTTTCTTTTTTAAAGCTAAGGGGTTGGGGATCGTTGCTGTGAGAGGCGGTACCGATGATCTTTACAACTTGCTTCCTGGTCGTGAGGGTGATGTGGAGGTTTACATTGAGTCCCACTTAGCGGAAGGCTTCGTGTTTGTCGACGTAGGAGCGAACGTCGGCTATTACACCTTAAAGGCCTCGAAGTTGGTGGGGGCGGCAGGTCGCGTTTACGCGATCGAGCCGGTTCCCTCCACAGCAGCCGTTCTCAGAGCTAACGTTAGGCTTAACGATTGCAGCAACGTAGTAATACACGAGGTAGCAGCTTGGTCCGCTCGCGGGAAGTTGACGTTGAGCGTTCCAGGGTCGTTATACGGCTTAGCTTCTGTGACAAAGGAGGGACAAGGCGCTGTTACAGTGGAGGCATTAACGCTAGATGAGCTTCTGCGCGGCGAGAATCGCGTAGACCTCATTAAAATCGATGTTGAGGGCGCAGAGCTGGAAGTGCTAAGGGGCGCTCAGAGCGTGCTCCGTAAAGCGCGATACGTTGTGCTCGAGCTCTCGCGTAACGCTCGCGAAGTTTTACACATACTGCGAGGAGCTGGGTTCGCGTGTAAGAAGGCTCGCTTTACCATTTACGTTTTATGCGAACGGCGAGAGCCTAGGAGCTGCCCACAAGAGTACTCACCCATGTCGGGCTTGCCAACAAGTGAAAATCGTAATGGATAGTTAAAATAAAATAAACAAGATCCTATGCAACTAAGGCGTGTTTGTGTTTTAGGCTTAGGCTACGTAGGTCTTCCTACCGCTGCTGTGCTGGCTAGCAGAGGTTTTTACGTAATCGGCGTTGATAACGACGTTACCAAAGTCGATGCGATAAACGACGGCAGGTGCTACATCCGCGAGCCTGGGCTTGATCTTATGATTCGAGACGCTGTCTCGAAGGAGCTTCTCCGAGCCACCACGGATGCCGTTAGAGCGGTGAAAAGCTCCGATGCCGTGATCATCGCGGTGCCTACGCCAGTCAAAAGCGGCGTGGTCGATTTCAGCTATCTCAAGAGCGCGCTCGAGAGCATGAGGGAGGGTTTGCACAGGGGTCTTTTGGTGGTTATTGAGTCCACCGTCCCGCCCGGCACGACCGTCGGCTTCGCTAAGCCGCTGCTGGAGGAGTCGGGGCTCCGCGTTGAGGAGGACTTTTTCCTCGCGCATGTGCCGGAGAGGATCGCCCCGGGGAGGGCTGTCGAGGAGCTGCTGAGTGCTCCGCGGGTGGTGGGCGGCGTGGGGCCAAGGTCAACGGAGAAGGCTGTGGAGCTCTACAGCAGGGTCAACCCGAGGCTGCTTCCGACGGACGCTACGACGGCGGAGTTCGTCAAGCTGGTCGAGAACGCGTACAGGGATTTGAACATCGCGTTCGCGAACCTTTTGGCGTTGATTGCGGAGCGGATCGGGGTGGACGTTTACGAGGCGATCAGGCTCGCGAACACGCACCCCCGCGTTAACGTGCACCTGCCGGGCGCTGGCGTGGGCGGGCCTTGCCTCACGAAGGACCCGTACATGCTCGCTTCTCTGGCGCGGGACTTCTGGGGCTCGGAGCTCATCCTGCTGGCTCGGCGGTTGAACGAGCACATGCCCTTGCACGTGGTGGAGCTGGTCGAGAGGGCTTTGGAGGAGGAGGGCGTGCAGCTGCGGGGCGCCCGCGTCGCGGTGCTCGGCGCCGCCTACAAGGGCGGTGTGGACGATACGAGGGAGAGCCCGAGCAGGCGCGTGGTGCAGGAGCTGCTGGGTAGGGGCGCCAGCGTGGTGGTCTTCGACCCCTACACGGGCGAGACCTTCGGCGCCGAGCGCGCCGCCTCGCTGGAGGACGCCGTTAGGGGCGCTGACGCGGTCGTGATCGTCACGGACCACCCGGAGTTCAGGAGCTTGGACTTGGAGAGGCTCGGCGAGCTGGTCAGGCGCAGGGTGATTGTGGACGGTAGGAGGGTTGTGGAGCCGCACCGGGCCGCGGAGCGAGGCTTCAGGTACTACGGGGTTGGCTACGGGAGAGCGTTCAGGGTATGAGCGTGGCCGTGGTCGTGGGCACGAGGCCGGAGATCATCAAGATGGCTCCCGTTGTGAGAGAGCTCGAGAGGCGGGGTGTCGACTTCGTCTTCATTCACACGGGGCAGCACTACGACTACGAGATGAGCCGGGTCTTCCTGGAGGAGCTGGAGCTGCCGAAGCCTCGCGAGAGCTTCGTGTTGGAGAACAGCAACCCGGCCGCGCAGATCGGGGAGATGATGATCAAGCTGGAGAGGGCTTTGGAGGGCTTGCGGAAGCTCAAGCTCATGCTGATTCAGGGCGACACGAACACGATGCTGGCCGCCGGCCTTACCGCGTTGAAGCTGGGGTTGAGGCTGGGCCACGTGGAGGCCGGTTTAAGGAGCTACGATTGGAGGATGCCGGAGGAGCACAACAGGAGGATGATCGACCACGTTTCCCACTACCTTTTCGCTCCGACGGAGGTTGCGAGGAGGAACCTGCTGGAGGAGCACGTTTGGGGTGAGG
>JAJHRM010000113.1 GCA_020832965.1 Thermofilum sp.
CGCGAGGGACAAATACGGGAAAACGCCGCTGCACTACATGGCTGAGAGGAGGAACGTTAGCGGCATCAGGCTCTTGAAAGGGGGCGCGCGCGAGCTGGACCCCAACATCAAGGATAACGAGGGCAGACACCGCTCCACTACGCCGCCTTCTACAACCACTTCGAGGCTGCAGCCCTCCTCATCGAGAACGGAGCTAGCGCGGACGCGAGAAACAGCTTCGGCGCTACGCTGCTCCATTACGCGGTTTTCAACCAGAACGTGAAACTCATAAAGCTCCTACTCAAGAACGGCGCTACATTCTAGCGCACTCCGCACGAGCCGGGCGCACAACTTTCCATTCGGCATCCACGAGCATCGTACTTGCCGCACGATGTACCGTGTGGTCTCAATTAAGTAGTTTCTTCTTGATGCACACACTGCAAGCACGGTCTTCAAAGGATATCGTCAGCGTCAATGGCTTGAAAGAGAGAGGCACTCGTTAACCAGGTCATCCCTCTAGCACGCGCTACGCGTAGCATGCATAAAGTTTACTTAATAAATTGCTTAAAATTTATAATCAATACAATTCATACCGTAAGTTTGCAGCCATCTCGTAGTCATCGATAACAAGTTTTAGGAATTTTTCTAATTTTTCGATATCGTATCCAAAAGCTTCCGGCGCGTTACGTAGCGCTTGAAGGAAAACGTCAGCAATCGCCTTTCTACCTTCTATGTTTAATTTACCGTATTTTTTCTCGCGGTATCGTTGCTCCTTTTTAGCAATATAAAGTAATTGTTCTTTCGCTTTGAACAATACTTCAGGAACAAGAGTTTTCTCTTTTGTTACAACCGTACACACCCAACAGCCGTATCTCACAGTGAGCGGTATCGCGTCTAAGGGTTTATCAAATCCATAAAGTTCAAAAATATAATCATAGCTTTTTCCATCCCATCTATTAGTTCTCGATAGGAATCTGAATACATCGTCGTCGCTCCATGTAAGTATAGGCATAACCGCGATAGCTTTGGCTCCAGCGAAGCTAATCTCGGCCACCGGCGTCTCCGCCAGCTTTCTACTCTTCAAGTTGGCCTTCCTGTAGCTGCTCTCATTGAGCCTAACACCGGACACCATGA
Organism: Thermofilum sp.; assembly: GCA_020832965.1. Next base: position 1,114 of record JAJHRM010000113.1, read on the forward strand.
CGAATTCTCCGAGCGAACGCACGAAATTCTTGAGAGGGTTGAGCTTTAGCACGCGCGTGCACCACCTGAACCTCGGTCCCGGTGCTGGGTACCCTTTTAGGACCATCATAGAAATGAAATCCTCACGCGGAGCGGGCTTTAGGACCACAGGCTCGACCACTCCGTCGAGTTCTTCCTGAGAAACTTTGCGCAAAGAAGCGAGCGCTTCGAGCGCAGTCCGTTTCAACAGAGGGTGCTCTAAAAGGGTGTCCTCGTACACAACGTACACTTTGCTGAGTTCCGCGCCCCTTTTGATGGCTTCCGCAACTACGTGCACAACGGTTGTAGAATCTTTACCACCAGAGAACCCTATGACCCATGGTAATTTACCATAGCGTTTTGAAATCTTCTTCGCAAAATTCACAGATTTGTCAAACATTTTATCGACGGCAAGACTTGCTTGCACGTTCTTGAGGGGCGAAGAAGACAGCTATTTATATGTGCGCTAATACAATAGCATAGTGGCTGCGGATATGCCTGCAGCGAACCCGAGTATTCCGCGATCCTATGATGACGCACGAGCAGCAATTACGCCGCTAATCGTAGAGACCTTAGCTTACCTTACCGATGGTTGTTTGCTTTCACTACAAGAAGAGCCAGTGCTAATTCCGAGAAAAATAGTAGATGATATATTAAGTGCGAGTATACCAATTTTCGTAGTAGCTGGTGATTGGGGACAAGGGAAAAGCTTTACAGGGAAACTAATATATAGATTATCACAACAATTACTACAAAGTGGTTCTGCTTACAAGTATTATGTAACATATATTCCTTTATCTATTGTTTATTCGAAAGTGAATAAAAATTACGAAAATTTCGTCACAAACTTTTATGGTAGCGCGCGAGCGCTTTCAAAAGAATCGTTACCTGCGGATGCAAGAAAATTTTTATCAATAATCATTCCGATAATCTTTTCTCCAAATACAGTTAAAAAATTAGGAATAAATGAAATTTTAACCACACTTCCACAATCATGTGATTTGATTGCCGATGATTATGCAGGAAGCTTCTTGGATATAGCTACATCTGTTTTAAGCAAAATTGATAGCAAATTTATAATAATCTTAGATGAGCTAGAAGATGTGGAAGGAATTTTCTCAATTAATGAATTAGGCAAGGTACTATATCTATTTAGAATAATTTATGATATAGCTTTAAACAAGGGAATCATACATTTTCCAACCATCGTTTTGCTGTTGCAGGAATATGCGCGCGCTGATTTTACTACTAAACTTTTAGATCAACTTAGGACACAACAGGACATTTCAAGGACTTTTGGGGTAATAGGAAATATCAGAACGCTAGACCCAATAACTAAAGATGACATGAAAAAATATATTAGCGATCTTTTAAATAGAGTACTTGGTGAACAAGCAAAGAAGTTATTTACCGAAAAAAGTATAGAAAATATCGTGCAAGAAATAGAAAAAATGAATTTAAATAATACGAGATTAAGAATTGCTCTCATAAGACAAATTTTGAGCAACATTATAGCTCGATACATAGCTATGTATCCTGATTTCGTGAACGAACTGCAACGATGGCGGCCACATGAAATTGTTAAAAATCGAATTTTAGAGAAGATTTTTAGCGAAATAAATATAACTACTCCCCCAAGCTCATTTGAAATAGGATTACCAAGAGAATTGAGCGACATACTTTCCGGAAAATTTGATAGAATTTCCAAGTATGCTGATAAACTTTCAGAAATTACTGCTAAAGAAATTCGTAGGATTTATGGAAATCGGGCGCTACAACCCTCCCCAATATCCCGTGCAAGAGGTTACAAGGCGTACGAGGTACTCATTAAAGGTGAAAGAGGGGGTATAGCGCTAAGGTTGATCGTATGGGCGAGGCTAACGGACATCAATGTTAGGAGGCTCGATAGAAGGAAGATACTTTCCAAGTTTCACTTAACGGAACAAGATGCTAGAACACCACCAACCAAGATACTTCTCGTGTATACTCCCAACGTCAAGTGGATTTCTCGACTGCAAGCTGCGTTGCACGACCTCATAGTTCCCTTGCCCATAGAGGATGGTCTAACGTTAGCAGCAATACTAGCTTCTACTCCCGATACTAGCGGGTCTGAATTAACTCGAGGTTTGCATCAAGAGTTTAAGGAAGTACTAAGGAAAATATATGAGGAAAAGTATGTAAATAGAATTAGAGAAATAATTGAAGATATCTTGAGGCATAGGTGACTGAAAGGTGACTGAAAATGAGTGATGCATATAAAGCAAAAGAATTATGGAATTCTATAAATAATTTTTATAATCCTAAAAAAATTTCTCGAAAGAGAACTGAGTTCTATCAAAAAATTCTCAACGATGCTTTGAACTACAGAATTACAGTCATTGACGATCCGTACTATACCACTAAGGGCATAATTTTCTACGAATTATTAACCGGAAAAATTGAAAATAAACGAATATTAAATGTCGATAAACAATCGATTAAAAATTTATGGATAGAATTATTCGGAAAAGTTCCTGAAAGCTTTCCTGAATATCAAGTACAATTGACATCATTATTAGTTTATGCTTACTATCACATATATACAGAAAACGAAAATTACATATTGGTTCCTTCAATGCTAAGAAATATGTTACTAAAACTTAGCGAGTTTACGACTACTTGGCTCTTAACTCTTGAAAGAAGCAACCTTTACATTTACTATAAATCTATTTCTTTCTATGATTTCGCTAAGCTTGATAGAAAAACTAAGCTGACGGTTTACTCCATTCTTGGGGAAATCCATGATTTCCTAGCAACATGCAATTTACTCACAAGCATCGCGCCTACAATCCATCGAAGAATTCACTTCGTTGGTTCAGATGTTGAAAAAAGGGCTAAGGTTGTACCCGGTACGGCATATCATGTGACGATAACTATACCTGGCATATATTTCTTGAAAAAGTTTGAAGAAGCAGCACCCTTAGAACTTCAGGAAATTTACGATAAATTGTCACCGCTAGCTAACTACCATCAAGCGTTATGGGAAATCGCTAATGAAAAGATAGCGAGCAGTCTTGAGACATTCCAGCTATCGGGATCGGCGTTGGTTGACGTAGTAAGTTACGAGCAACGCTTACCAGCGAGCGTCATTTCCGAGATAGAGCCTGTGGTCAGAAGCTTCATTATTCGGCATGAACTCGCGAGCATGGTCTTGTGGTTAGCTACAGCGAAAGGCTTAAAGGTCGACTTCGGAAGTTTTACTCGAGGGCTGTTAAAAGTAGCCAGGTAAGGTGCAGAAGATGGTAAACGCGCGACAATACGTCGGGTACGTGGTGGTTTCTAAGGAAACACCTATGCGCGGAATGAAGATATACGCAGATCTTTTCGACGAATCCGTTAGAGAGGGCGACGTGGTAGCCATTGTATCTCAGGACGGCTCTCCTCTGGCAATCGGCGTAGTATCGAACGTGGAAGTGTATTCCGTGGTGGATAGATTCGAGTACGCGAGTCTCGGCGTAAGGCTGACGCAGGGGCAACCCGCTACAAAGCCAAAACTTTTCAGGAAAGCTTCTGTAAATATTCTCATGAAATTGAAGAACGAAACTTTCGATAAAGCTTACGCTATAAAACTTCCAGAAAGATCCGATATGGATGCCCTGTGGAAATCGCTTATACCTGATCCTAGAAAACGTATACTAGCTGGTTTTCTTAAAGGGCGCGAACTGATACCAGCTTTTTATCACGTAGACTTTTTGCTGGGACCTGAGGGGGCACATCTGAATGTAGGTGGTATGTCAGGGTTGGCTGCAAAGACCAGTTATTTGAGATTCCTAATGTTTTCACTAATAGAATATATGGAAAGAACCCAGCAAGAAATATATATAATAGCTTTTAATGTCAAACGATTAGATTTTATGGGATTACATAGGATTCCCGATTCACAAGACGAACTAGATAAATGTATTGAAATATGGGGGAGAAACAAAGGGATAGATAATGAAACATTACAGATTTATAAACAAATGTATAAAGAATTTTTTAACGCTATGCGTAACTATAAGAATAACATAAAGTATTTTACTTACAAGGATGACCCATACCGCAATAATCCGGAGTTTATGAACAACGCCCAGGTCTACTCTTATGGGTTGTTAGATTTAGGTATGGAGGGCCTTATAGCTGGACTCTTCGAAGAAGAGGATGAAGCTTCAATTTTACAAATGAATCTTATAACAAAGATAATGAACGTCATTGCTGGGGATCCTCACCTTCGCCCTTCTATGGATACTTTGCGACAGGTTCTCGAATGTTTACGTGTAGAACGAACATCGTCGAGACCCGGCCGCACTGGCACCCACAGCGACATTGCTCAAAATATTTGCGCACGCATATTGCAAGAGATGAGCCCCGATCCCAGAACTGTCGAGGCGGTTATGAGGCGTTTAGACGGCTTTTTGGAAAGAGCTAGGCGTATCATTGACCGTTCAGCGCCTTCATCGACACCCATTCGCCCCGAAGGTTTTGTGAAAGGCATAAACGTCATACAACTTTATGGATTAAGTGACGTCGAAAAGAGGGTTATAGTTTCATGCGTGATCAACGAAATCTTAAGGTACGCGGAAGAAGAGCAGAGAAAAGGTAAGGATAAAGCTTTTGTGATAATAGTTGATGAGTTGAACAAATATGCTCCAACCTCGAAATCTCCCATAAAAAAGATCCTCGTAGAGATAGCTGCGAGAGGGAGGGATCTTAGAGTGTCTCTGTTCGGAGCTGAGCAATTCCCGAGCGATATAGACAGCCAAGTGCTAGGTAACACTGGCACTTTAGCGGTAGGTAGGATGTCGCTCGCTGAATTGGAGGAGAGAATGTATAGGATATTTGGGGAGCTAAGGAATACTGCTGGATATTTAGGGAAAGGTGAAATGTTAGTTCATCATCCGATATATTTTCAACCATTAATTCTATCATTCCCACCGCCGATAAACGATATTATGAGAGAAAGCGTATCTGTGGTGACTTAAAATGAGCTATAATTCTATAAGAATCTATGGCAAATTTGATGAACTTTCATCCTATCTAAATAAATTGGACAGAAAGTATGAGGGAGAACCCGTCTTCCAAGAAGAGCCCGAAGAATACGCAGAAGATATCCCAACAGCCTCAAAAGAATTGATTCCTCAAACTAGCGGAGGAATATTAAAAATCAAATTTGATGAAATATCGCAAACCGATATTCAATTCAAATATTTTATTGATGGGGTCGTGGAAACAAGGGTGATTAGAAAAATAAATGTCAAAGGAATAACAGTACCTATACATTTAGTTGTTTGCGGAGCTGGAGTCTTTGAAAGAACTGATGAAAGAGAGATCAAACCCATCTCTAATAGTATCGTTTTACTAAGATTTATAGCCTTTCCATATACGACGTTAAAGGAAATGGATAGTAGCCTCGAGCCGCCACCGGGTGTCAGACTTAACGACGCTAAACCTCTTTTCGATAACTTAGGGATGTTGCAGAAAGGCGCGTGGCTTGACACATCAGTAAGCTTCGGAAGAGATATTAGAGTTATCGAAAGGCAAGATCTTTTAAAAACAGGATACGTGAGAGTAAGAGCTCGCAATGAAGCCAAGATCGTTATGAGAATTCTTGAAGTAGGAGTTCTTTATTTACTAAAAAATAGTAAGATTTTTGATGATAATTATTTAATAGCATTTGATGGACCTATTTCGCCGTTACATATTTACGCGAAACTTGTAAGCGAAAAGATTTTTGGTCTCTACGAGCTTAGCGATAAAAATGTTTCGTATAATATGTTAAAGAATGTTGTAGGGTGCGTTAAAAGAGTTTATAAGGTTCCTTCAGATGAAACTTTATACACAATATTCAACCGTAATATAGAAGAGCAAATTTTTGTTGTCTATCCTATGAGTGCAGTAGTGAGGCCATTAAGACAAGAAAGCGAAGATGAAAGCGAGCTAGAAGACTTAGTGAAAGCGACGTTATCCGCATTTACGGTCTTAAGACCAGAATTATCTGAAATTTATAGGGAAAGAGTGATTTCTAATATGTCAATGGTCGCTAGATTCGATATACCATTGCCAAATATTTGCGGTGATGAAGAAGATTGGTATTTGGATGAATTCTTAAATAAAGTTTTTTCAGACATATTTCCAAACAAATTTGCTAACTTATCTAATGATAAAGGTAAATCGCTCTACAAAATTTTGAAAGGAATAGTGATCGAAAAGTATCCTATACCCTCCGCACACGGTACTAGGATTTTTACGGAGCTTTACCCCGTATATGAGGCTGAGCTTTGGCTCCGATCGTACGTTAAAGAACTAATGTTGGAATCCATGTTTGCTGTGTAAAGCTAAAGCACCTCTGCGCGAGCTTCTTCTCGCGGTTGCGCTAGGCGTATGCCTTTTTCGCATCCCTTCGTTGCGAGAGGAGGCGCCGCTAGACTTAGCCCACCACCGCCCCTTCCGAGAGACCCTGAAGATTCCCCGCCAACCTCTCCTCGTTGACCCGGAGCTCGTTGCCGTCGTGAGCTTGCAGTTGGCGATCGAGCCTCGCTTGGCGGTTTCCTCGACCTGCTGGCGTTAAACCGTACTTCCATCGCCCAGCGCTCGCGGTTTCAGCGTTTCTCTAGGGGCGCCGCTCGCCGTAAGTGAGCGCGGTAACCCCCTTCCCCTCGCGGCGCTGGGGAGGAGACCTATGTCCGTGCCAGCGCTCGCACTGCCGCAAGCGGCGGCGTAGCGGTGCTGCCTGCCGCGCTCTTCAGTTGCTACCGCTCGAGCCGCCGGCGGAAACCGTCCGAGGCGCAGGACTCTTCCGATTCCCCCGGTTACTACCAGAGCATAAGGGCGTGGATCTGTGGAACGACAACTAGCCGACTCCTCAATTCTTTCCCAGTTGCTGCCGCTGCACTTGAGGCGGCGATTATGAGGCTGGAGGAGATAGCTCCACTTTCAATTCTTTCCCAGTTGCTGCCTGGAACGCCGCAACAATCGACGTGTTTGAATC
>JAJHRM010000114.1 GCA_020832965.1 Thermofilum sp.
AGGCTGAAAAGTACGCTAAGATGGTCGAAGAATATTCACAGATATCAGCAAAGGCGGAGACTTTAACCCGCCAAATTAAGGAGCTTGAGGAGAGAAAAAAGCAGCTAGAGGATCAAGAGCGAGTTTTGACTGAGCGAGAAAAGGCTCTCACAGGATTAATGGAGAACTTGAATAGAGCTGTCTCGAGGATACCGGAGGTAGGTGACCTCGTTAAGTATATTGAGTATTTAAGGCAACGTGAGCAAGAGCTCAATAGCAGGCTTGTTGAAGTTGAGCGAAGAGAGGCTGAGCTCAAAACTTTCGCCAATAGGGTTGCGGCTGAGGCAGAGGAAGCCAGGAAATTGAAGCTTTCCCTTCAGGAGGCCGAGCAAAAATTGAAAGCTTGGGAGAGTGAGCTTGCAGTCAGAGAAAAAGAACTTCTGCAGAAAATGGAGGCGTTAACTGAGCGTGAAAGGGATGTTGCACAAAGGGAGGCTAAAACAGAGAAGCTTGAGTTGCTGATTAGGCGGATAAACGAGGAGGAAGAATACCTGAGGAAGCTCAGGGCAGAGATTGCTGAGAAGGAGAGGGTTCTAAGAGAAGAGCTGGAGCCAATTAGAGAGAGAGTATTGAAGGAGAGAGAGGAGCTGGCAAACTGGGAGAAAAGACTCCTGGAAAAAGAGAGAGAGCTCGTGGGGTTCCAGAGAATGTTGGCATCCAAGGAAAATGCTTTGATCGAGCTTCGGGAGAGATTGGAGGCGAAGGAGGCGGAGTTAAACTCTCGTGAGAAAGCTCTCGAGGAGAAGCTCAGGAGGCTAGAGGAGCTGCAGAATAAGGTTGCAGCTTTAGAGAGGGAAAATGCCAGCTTAAAGGAGCAGTTAAAGAGGATGGAGGAGCGGCTGAAAATTTAGTGTCCGGAACCGTTATAGCCTTAGGAGTATGCACGCGTACGCGGATGCGAGGTCCTGAGGAAGCCTCGAGGACTGGTCAGGTGCCCGCACAGTCGCACGAGGCACGCGGACGTTAACGAGAGCTTAGGCATAAGGTGAGGGGCTAATTGCGCCGGGCATGGAGACGGAGCACCAAGCACAGCGAAAAGCCTTTTTACCAACACAAAACTATGCCTATAACCCCGCGAAAAGGCGGGGTGACACGTCTGCGCACGCGCTGGAAGAAAAGGTTATATGCACGTAGCTTGAACCGTTAGACCTGGAGGCTCTTGGTTAGAGTGAGAATTAGCGGAACGCTGTTTGCTAAAAGGAGGATAGGTAGGAACGTTTACAGGGCGTATTTCGCCTTAGTATCTGACGGGCGAATGGTCAAGAACCTAGTAGGGAAAAATTCTAATGGAGATTATCACGGTGATTGTGAGGTGGAATTTACGAGGACGCTGGTTATCCACGCTAAGTATGGACCAAGCGGGCTTGAGGGCGTTAAAACGCATGGGGGGCTTTGGTATACGGTCGTACTCGTCCCAGCTGAAAGCCATAGATTGTTAAAGCTCAATCTCCCCCTATTGGACGAGGAGATTACAGTAGTTATCGAGGGGAATTTCGATGTGGAAAGCACTAGTGGGTGCTCTTGGTACAATACTTCTGCTCTAATAAACATGGCTGATCTCACACATACAGCGGATTCTGACGCCGGCTAATCGCCGCTCTGGGGAAATGGTGGTTTATAGCGCGCGGTAGGGGCGCTCCTGACTCCAGGTGAGGAGGTAAAGTGAGGCCTCACGCTTTACTTTTGTGTAGGTGTTAAGGCTTCGAGATCCGCTCGTGACTCCAGCAAGTCGAGGGAGAGTGAGAGCATGTTTCCAATCAGGTAGCCTACTAGGTTGTGTCCTTGGTGACGGGTAAAGAAGCTAGAGTAGAGTTTTCCAAGTTCCTTTTTGCTGTTTTTATCCCCTTTCTTGAAGGCAGTCATGCCATACTCAATCGCCCTTTTAATCAAATCTACCTGTTCTTCCGTGACTTCTTTGCCCTTTAACAGGATTCTAGCCATGCTTACAAAGATATCCCCCATCCTCTCGAGGGTCTTAGCGTAGGTAAAGTAGGGCAAGAGGAGTGGTCTTTGAGCTATGCCTACTTTTTCAGCGTAACTACTGCTTTTCAGTGATAGTGTTATTTGCCGGCTGAGGAGGAAGTAGAACTTGTCTAGTTCCTCGTCCCTCTCAATGATATTCTTCAAGTGCAATGCTTGCCCTGTGTGGATGTAGTCTTCGAGGTCCCTTAGGTTGTTTTTGAGGAGCAGCTCCATTCTGGATAAAATTTTCTCTATGCTCATGGTTGAGGTATCTGCAACCATTTGAAGTAGAATGTAGTCTTCCCCCTCCTCGAAGGTTTCCAGCCCGATTAAGCGGAGCAAGCTTCTGCGAATAGTTTCCTTAAGTAGCGTTTTATTGGTCTTCTTCGTGAAGGAGATGCGCATGCCCGTGTAACCGGCAGAGTAGTAGGAGATGATTATCCTTTCAGCAGACCCTTCCTCGCCGGGCTCAATTTCTACCTGGGCAACTTGTGTAGCGTATTGCAGCTCCCTGGGTCTTGGAAGTACTTCTAGGCAATCCTCCTTGTCCTCGATGTAAACGCTGTCACCCTCCCCTAGGTTGTGCTTCCTCAGCCACTTCGCAGGCAGGGTTACTGCTAGGCTCGCTTTCCCAAGCCTAATCAGCTTCCTGTTTATGGGCATATCTCCTAATGTATATACTTTTCATATAAAATACTAACTGTTTATACGAAATCCTTTATTTTTAGACACTACTTGACTTAATATGGGAATATACGAGGAGAAAATTAAAAATGCAGAGGTTGGCTTAAGCTTTGATGATGTATTAATTATACCTTCGTACTCGGAAGTGAAGCTTGACGCCATAGATGTCTCCACTAATCTATCCAAAAAGCTCTCGCTCAAAATACCAATTATGAGTAGCCCCATGGACACCGTTACGGGTTTAGAGATGGCGAGGAGGATTGGTGAGCTTGGCGGCTTGGGGGTTTTCCCCAGAAACCTGCCGTTAGAGGCTGTCGCCAATAACGTTAAGGCTTTGACGAGTGAGGGTATAGGCGTGGGGGTTGCCGTTGGGCCCTTTGACGATGAGCGGGTTTCTAAAGTTTTGGATAGCGGTGCTAGCATAATAGTCATAGACACAGCGCACGGGCATAGCAGGAACGTCCTGGAGGCTACGAGGAGGTACGTTCAGAGGGGGGCTGAGGTAATGGCTGGAAACATCGTTACAGCCGAGGCTGCTCTAGACCTGATAGCCGCTGGTGCCTCGTCGCTTAGAGTCGGTGTCGGGCCTGGGCACGCATGCGTAACTAGGGAGATTGCAGGCGTTGGCTACCCGCAGCTCTCTGCTATAGCTAGGGTGGCAGACGTCGCCAGGGACTATGGAGTTTCTGTGGTTGCTGATGGAGGCATAGAGAAGCCTGCAGACATTGTGAAGGCTATTGCAGCGGGTGCTGATGCCGTGATGCTGGGTTACCTGCTCGCAGGCTGCGATGAAGCGCCGGGAGAAGTTGTGACCAGGAATGGGCAATGCTTCAAGGTCTACAGGGGGATGGGCAGCCGAAGCGCACTTAGAAGCGGTTCAGGGCGTTACGGAGAATTCAAGAGGGCGCCTGAGGGGGTTGAGGGCTTGGTTCCCTGTAGGGGTCCTGTTGCTGAAGTCGTAAGGTTCCTTGTCGATTGCTTGAGGCAGGGGATGGGCTACGTTGGTGCCACTAACTTAGAGGAGCTGCACAGGAGGGCTAGGTTCGTGAGATTGACTAGCGCTGGCTTGGCGGAGAGCAGGCCTAGGGGTCTCTTCGAGGTGAAGTATTAATGGGGGTGGTTGAGGTAGGGTGTTTGCTTCTTCGTGGGAGAATGGTTGAAAACGCTAGGCTGGAGATGCCTGTAGGCGAGGGCTTGTACTTTGAATCTGCAATTTCTCCAGGCTTTAGTGATGCGCATGCCCACCCCCAAGTGGTTGATGTTGGAGCGAGGGGCCCCTGGAGAGATTCTTACGAGTGGCTTAAAAACAGGGAGCTTAGGGTCGATGAGGCTGCTATTCGAAGGGATAGGGAGCTCTCGGCCCAGCTTGCGGAAGCCGCCATCCTATTATCCCTGTTTGATGGGGTAACGCTGATCTCCCTAACTGGTAGCCTGGAGGGGGGCATTGAGGCGGTAAGGAGGCTGAGGGCTTCTCCAAGGGTTGTGGTTCTTCCAACAATAATGAGCCTGGACGGGTGGAGCTTGCCGGAAAGTGTGTTCGTGAAGTACATTGAGAACAGACACCTGTGGAACGGCTACCTCTCCTTAGGGTTCTTTGTTCACTCCATAAGGGGGGCTGACTTGCCGATGATTAGGGCTTCGTTTAACATTTCGAGGAGGCTCGGGCTACCCTTTGCACTGCACCTGTCTGAGGGCGTTAACGAGGTGGATGAGCTTGTCGAAGCTCTCGGTGGGAGTGCTAGGGGAGTCGTAGCCGTGCACTGCATAACTGCCCCCGAAGAGTGCCGCAGGGTAGGTGTGAGGATTGTCCACTGTCCCACTTCGAACCTCTACCTTTACAATACGACACTGAGCAGCATAGAGCTCTTTGATGCTTTAGGCAGCGACTGGCCCCTTGTGTCCGGGACCCTGCTGAAGACGTACCAAGACGCCGTTAAATTGCACGGCCCCTCACTCGACTTGCTAAACAAGGCAAGTTTAGGCGGGTACGAGTTATACGGGGTGGACCCTTGTGGCGACTTGGTCGCTTTTGACTCCCCCCTGGAAAAAGTGGTGAGGGGTGATGCTAGGCCGAGATACGTCTTCGTCAAGGGTAGAGCTGTCGTTGAGGAGGGGATGGTTAACTTCTACGGGTTTAGACGATCAGACGTGGAAAGGATTGCGAGTGAGAGGATCAGGTATGCCTTTGAGAAATACGGATTATAGCGTGGTCGTCCTCGATTTCGGTGGGCAGTACGCACACTTGATAGCTAGGAGGATACGTGAGCTGAGCTACCGCTCCCTGCTCCTGCCTTACGACTCCCCTCTAGAGGAGATCTTGAAACTTAAGCCTGTCGCGGTCGTCTTGTCGGGTGGACCTGCCAGCATCTACGAGATTAAAGCTCCTAGACCTCCCCAAGAAGTCTTAGAGTGGCTCTTGAGCGGCGAAGTCCCAGTTCTAGGGATATGTTACGGGCACCAGCTGCTCGCCAGCGTGCTTGGGGGAGATGTCGAGAGGAGGGAGGGGGCTGAGTACGGTCTCAGTAGGCTGCGAGTGATTGAGGAGGATGTTTTCTTCTCCGGCACGCCGCGGGAGCAGAACGTGTGGATGTCTCATCGGGATGCTGTTGTTAAGCTTCCCCCCAACGCCTCGAGGTTGGCTGAAACCGATTATTCGAGCGTGGCAGCATTTAGGGACTCTACCAAGCCTATATATGGAGTTCAGTTCCACCCAGAGGTAAGGCACACTGAGCATGGATTGACGCTGCTCAGGAACTTCCTAGCCAGGGTTGTGGGCGCTGAGCCTAACTGGTTTGTCGAAGACGTAGTTGAGGAGAAGATTCGGGAGCTGAAGAAGCTTCCTCTAGGAAACGTCTTGGTAGCTGTTAGTGGGGGAGTCGATTCTGTAACCACTGCGACGATAATGCTTAGGGTGTTCGGACCTAGCCGCGTCCACGTAGTCTTTGTTGATACCGGGCTGCTGCGCGAAGGAGAGTGCGAGAGAGTCTTAAAGGCTCTGCATTCCTTGGGCTTTGAGCACGTCCACTTCATCGACGCGGGAAAGATATTCCTGTCCAGGCTAAGGGGCGTAAGCGACCCAGAGGCTAAGAGGAGGGTGATCGCAGAGGCTTTCCGCGAAGTCTTCGCGTCAGCTGTTAGAGAAATTGAGGAGAAGTACGGTCGGATAATTTACTTGGCGCAGGGAACAATCTACCCCGACAGGGTTGAGAGCGGGGCGACGAGCGGGGTAGCTGCGAAGATAAAAAGTCACCATAACGTTGTTATGGGAGAGCTTCCGGGCGTGGAGATTCTCGAGCCCTTAGCGGACTTCTACAAGGATGAGGTCAGGAAAATTTCCCTGAGATTAGGCATCCCCGAGGAGATGGTTTACCAGCACCCGTTCCCCGGCCCGGGACTCGCCGTTCGCGTAGTCGGTGAAGTTACGGAGGAAAGGCTGGCAATCTTGAGGAAGGCCACGAGGATAGTTGAGGAGGAGTTTTTGAAGAGTGGGTGGTACAGGAGGGTGTGGCAAGCCTTCCCAGTCCTGCTACCAGTAAAGACGGTGGGCGTGAAGGGGGACTCTAGGAGCTACGAATACGCAATAGCGCTCAGGGTCGTCGTAAGCGAGGACGCCATGACTGCAAGTTTCGCCAAACCCCCCTGGGAGCTGCTTGAAAGAGTCTCCCAGAGGATTGTTAATGAAGTCGAAGGAGTAAACAGGGTGTTGTACGATATTACTAACAAACCCCCGGCAACAATTGAGTTTGAGTGACTTTCTGGTTTTAGTGACGCGCTGTAAAAACATGGAGTGGCTGGCGAGGGATCTATATTGATAAAAGTGAAAGGCTTCTTAAAACATCTGCTACATCCTCGCACTTGTCTGCCCCGTTCTCTATGCTATCCATAATCTCTTTGGATAGTAGGCATAGTGATGTTCTTGTCTTATCACATAGATGTACAATATCCCTAAACACATCGATTCTTATATCATCGACCTCCTCCTCACTACGCTCAATGTCATCAGCAAGCTCCAGAACCTTTTTGGGTTCTTCGGCGAGCTTCTCGATTGCTTCTCTTACGACCCTCGTTGCATCCGAGACCCTCCTACCCATAAGCACAAGCTTGCTGATGATTGTCTCGGGTAATCTCTCTCCGAGTTCAAAGAGAAGCATTGTTCTTCTGCTCCAAGCCTTCGCGTACGCTGCTATATCATCCAAGGCAAATATTAGCCTCACAATAGTTTCCCTATCTATCGGGTGAAACACCTCCTTAGATAGCTCAAGCAATATTCTCCTTTTCGTATCATCGGCCTCTCTCTCGAGCGTGAAGACTTTGTCCCACCAGTTAGAAGCCTCACTGGGGTTATTTGCCAAGTATGCCTCTAGGACCTTTACAGCACACTCGGCAACTCCTAGAACCCTCTCTGCGTGCTCTAAGCTCATTTTGATAACGTCCTTCCTCCTCTCCTTGGAGAGCCATAGCCAGACAGTCATGGATCACCATCTTAAAGATGCGTAAATGTCTTAGCGAGGGTATAAATGGCTATTGCAAGGGAGGCTGTTACCGGGACGGTTAATACCCAGGCGAACATTATGAATAGTACCAGCTTTAGGTTAAGAGCTCCTAGGCTTCTGTGCCTAGCGATGCCCGCACCCATTATTGCTCCAACAGCCGCATAGGTAGTCGATATTGGCATTCCATAGCCAAGTAGGATGTAGGGTATCGTTGTCCACAGCCATACAGCTATGCCGTCGGCATTAGCTGCTATGCTGGTTGAGGAGTCCAGCCTTGTTATCCTATAAGCCATCGTAGCGCGCGCGCTACCGCGTAGGCTGCTAGAAGCCTCATCGCATCCGGGTCTGGTAGCACAAGGATCCTTGAGACTAATGCGAGATATACGGCAGTAGCATTTGCAACATCATTGGCTCCAAAGCTATAAGCTGCTAAGAAAGCGATTGCAATAGCGCCCATGTACGCACATTTAGGGCTGCTCCTAGCTAATCTCTCATTGAGGAAGTAGAGGGGTATAGCCAATGCCATCGCGCTCACAGGTGAGACAATCCAGCTAAGTATTATTGCGGTGACAACACCTAAGTTTAGAGTCCCAGCACCCTGAAGCATGTATGCGACTCCCACACCAATTATACCACCAGCAATGCTATGCGTCGTTGATATTGGAATCCCCCTCAACGTTGCAATCATAACCCATACGAAGCCGGCTAAGCTTGCTGCTAAGGCGCCACAAACATCCATCTCTCTAATAACACCTCTTCCAAGGGTCTTCATGACCATATATCCCTGAAACATTGCACCGGCAAAAACAGCAGCAGCGAACAGCGCAATAGCACGTCTATAGCTGAGCACTCCTGAGCCGACGAGGGGCGCTACACTGTTAGCCATGTCGTTACCTCCCATAGCAAAGGCATAAAGAGCTGA
>JAJHRM010000138.1 GCA_020832965.1 Thermofilum sp.
GCTCGACCTCGAACCCCTCCTCAAAGCCCTAAGCAGGGCGAAGGAGAGGAAGCCCGTGAAGATGCTGATCGTGGGCAAGCACCTGCAGACCGCCTACCCCCGGAAAATCGAGGAAGCGATCAGGAGGCACGGGCTGCAGAAGCACGTCACCTGGCTCGACTTCATCCCCCACGAGGAGGTCCCCAAGTACATGGCCGCCATCGACTTGGGCGCGATACCCCTCAACACGGCGAACCCCACCGCCTGGTACGCGGCCCCCAACAAAATGTGGGAGTACGCGTCGCAGGGCGACACGGTGGTCTCCGCACCCATACCCGAAGCAGTGGCGCACAGCAAAGCGCTAGACGTGAGGTTGGTCGAGAGCAGCGAAGACTACGAGAAAGTGATCCTGGAAGCGGAGCCGCTGACGCAGAAAGAGCGAGCCGAGAGAATGGCGCGGGCGGCGCCCCTCCTGCTGAAGCGGACGTGGCTGGAGAGCGCCAAGAGGTTCGGGCGAGTGATAGTGCAAACCACCCGGGAGCGACTGTGAAGATAGTGTACATCGCACCGGCCTACCCACCGCGCATCGGCGGAGTCGAGTACGTCGTCAAGTCCGTCGCCGAGAGGCTCGCCAAGGCGCACGAGGTGACCGTCATCGCGGGCGAGCCCGACGCGGAGGAGCCGCGCGAGGAGGAAATCAACGGCGTGAGGGTCGTGAGGTGGCCCACATGGAGCCCCGGCGGCGCCTACCACCTGCCCAGGAGGAAGCGCGAGCTCGAGAAGCTGCTGGCGGAGCTGGCGAGGGAGGCGGACGTCGTCCACGCGCACAGCGCGCACACAGTGCCCACCGTGCTCTCCGCGCTGCACGCGAAAAAGGCGGCACCCAGCACCAAGCTCGTCGTCACCCTGCACTACCACGGCACCGGCCACACCGCAATCCGAAAGCTCCTGTGGATACCCTGGAGGAGGGTCGTCGCGGAGTGCGTGAAAGCCGCGGACAAGGTGCACGCCGTAAGCCGCAAGGAAGCGGGGCTCGTGCAAAGCCACTACCCCGGCGCGGCGGAAAAGCTGGCCGTGATCCCGCACGGCGTAGAGGAGGACGTGATGGAGCGCAGGTGGCGCGGCCAGAGAAGCGATTACATGATGTACGCCGGGAGGATAGAGAAGTACAAGAGGCTGGAGCTCGCCGTAGAGCTCGCGAAGAAGATGGGGCTGAAGCTGCTGATCGTCGGCGAAGGCCCCCACAAGGAGAAGCTGAGGAGGCACGCCGAAAGGTGCGGGAACACCGAGCTCCTGCCGCCGCAGCCCAGGCACAAGTACCTCGACCTCCTCGCCCAAGCGAGGTACGCGGTAAACCCCAGCGCGCACGAAGCCTTCAGCATCTTCACAGCGGAGGCGCTGGCCATGGGCGTGCCGGCGATCACCTCCGCGACGATAAAAGAGACACTGGAAGCCCAGGGAGAAGAGATTGGGAACGGGCTCTGGCTGCTGAAAGAGGCGAAGATATCGACGTGGGACGAAACAGTCACGCAGTACGTGGACAAACTCTACGGAGAGTAGGCGATGAGGCGTGAGCTAAAACTTTGCTGTCGTGCCAAAAGCCGGGTATCGTCCCGTGAAAGTCTCAGTAGTAGTACCAAGTAGGGGCTGCGAGCACCTTAATCTCCTCCTGCGCAGCCTCAGAAGCCAAAGTGTCAAGCCTAACGAGGTAATCCTCGTGGTTAAGGACTGCGAGGTTAAAGTTGTCGAGAACCTGTGTAAGGAGCAAAGCCTGCCATGCATTATCGTTGAGCAAAAGCATGGATATTTCACGCACGCTCTCAACTTGGGTAAGAAAGAGGCTGAAGGAGACATCACGGTGTTCGCTGACGACGATATCATACCTCCGCGGAAATGGTTGGAGAGGTACATCAGGATGCATACCCTGTACAAACATGTTGCCGGGGTGTGTAGCAGAGACATCTACGTAGACTTGGAGGGGCTAAAACTCTTACCCGCACCCGATGATAAAGTTGTGGTAAAGTTCTTCAGGTTGTTCATTAGGTCTTGGCTCGAACCACCCCTCCCACCCCTAAAGAAATACAGGCTAGGAGTTTACATAACGAAGAAGCTAAACATCGCTCACGGCTTCTGCATCCCAAACAAAACGTGCTATTCCCTATCGTTTAGGGGGGCTAATATGAGCTTCAAAACAAACTATGTCTATGATGTCTGGTTCCCGGAGCATAAGCTGTTGAAAAGAGCGCCGGGAAACGAACAATATTTTGCCCTGCAACTCGTCCTCAAAGGTTTGGACATAATATATACACCGAGCAACCCAGTCTTGCACATCGAAAGAAGCGAAAGTTTATCAAGGACAAGACGTAGAGAGGAATTTAAGAGAGAAATAGAAATTATGAAAGTTTTCTACAAGGAGCTACTGCAGAGGCACGGTGTAAGGGTTTGAGGGTCGCGCTGGTATCCTCGGGCCTCATACCTGTACCACCAGTTAAAGGCGGCGCTGTAGAGGAGTACGTCTATCAGCTCTCAAGGCACCTGAGAATGCTTGGGGTAGATGCCGTAGTCATAGATGCTAACTATGACAACGATAAGGTTGTTTATGAGAATGTTAATGGAGCACAAATCGTTAAGGTTCCAACACCTAAACTTCAAATAAGATTTAAGGAGAGAATCATTCAGGAACTCTTATTTGGGAGAGCTGTTTTCAAATATATTGATAAGGAGGGGTTTGACATCGTTCACGCCAACACGGCTTGGGTCGGCTTCACCTTAGCGATGCACAGGGGTATTGTGAGGCTTAGGTCTCAAGGCCTTGTGTACGCGTGCCATAATCCTTTGTGGCCTGAGGATAAGGTGCATACAGGGGAAAAAATTGTTAGGTTTGTAGAAAGCTATGCTATGAAGTCGGCAGATATTGTAATAGCGTTGAATAAAACTATGTATAAGGTTTTAGCTGAGAAGGTCAGAGTCAGCCCAGGGAAAATGGTTATAGTTCCCAACGGAGTTGATACAGAGTACTTCAGACCAAGGCTCAAAGATGAACAGATCCTCAGCAAGTATGAGTTAGAGGAGCAGAGCTACATCCTATTTGTTGGCAGGGTATCCCCAGAGAAAGGTGTACACATACTACTACAAGCTTTTAAGCAAATAGCGAACAATATCCCAAAGAGCTTCAGGCTAGTTATCGTGGGTCCATTAGGAGGAGCATTCAACTTTACTCAGCCATCTAGCTACGCTGAAGCTATGATGAAGTATGCTAAGGAGAAACTAGGCGAGAGAGTGATTTTCACAGGGGCAATAGATAAAAACAGCCTCAGAATACTATACTCAAACGCTTACTGCCTTGTGTTGCCCTCCTTCGCAGAAGCCTTCCCAATGGTTCTTCTAGAAGCAATGGCTTCAGGAACACCTCCCATAGGCTCTACAGCTGGAGGGATACCAGACATAATAATTGGTGGTGTAAACGGGCTACTTTTCAGAAAAGAAGACTGGAGAGATTTGGCGAATAAGTTAATTCTATTGATTTCGGATAAGAATCTTAGAGATAAACTAGCACATAGCGCGAGAAAGTTTGTAGAAAGAAATTATAGTTGGAGATCGATAACCCAAGAAATCATTAAAGTGTATGTTTCGATCGTAGAATATGCTACTTAACAGCTTCATAAAATTAATAAGTCTATGAAAGAGCAGCTCTGAGGATTAATAAAATGCCGAGAATATTCATAGCTACACCGACCTTTTGCTTAACTGGCGGTGGGGGAGTAAAGGTAGCTTTACACATGGCTCAAATTTTCTTAGAGCTCGGATTAAAGGTGCACTTGGTCGCTCTTGATGGTTGGCATGTTGAAAAGCTAGATAAGATTCATGGAACTAATATAGGGAGGTACCATAGAGAGGGGGGACTGGAATTAAATTACTTGATCGGAGCTGGAGGGGATCCAAGGATTCCGTTTCCGATCGCTGTAGAGCTCATGGCGCTGTATGTAAAGCGGTTAGTTAAAGAACACTCGCCAGATATACTAATATTCCACGATGATGTACCGAAAATCGATGAAGAGATATTTAAGAATGTTTCGAAAATTATACTATATTCCCACTTCCCGTACGCTGCCCGAGCGCGCTTCAACATCGTCGACGCCGTCGAGGTTGGGTTGGAGAGGTATCAGAGCTACAAGACAAGGCTCTACTACAGAGCCATCAAGAGAGTGATTTGCTGCGACAGCATACCTAAGGAGGTGGAGCTAGTGGCTAATTCCACTGTAACTAAGGTCTTCATGGAGACCCTGTGGAGGAGGAGCGTAAAGGTGCTTTACCCCCCCGTCACGTTCCAGCCTAAACCTCTGAAGGTTCCTAAGGACAACTTAGTGATCTTAGTTGGTGGCCAACCTAACAAGAGAGTCGGCGACGCCGTGAAGGCCCTTGCTGAGCTGAAGAGCAGGGGTGGGTCCATCCCTAAGCTTTACGTCGTAGCGCACAACTTCGTACCATGGTACAAGGAGTGGTTAACGAACCTAATCCATAGACTCGGACTACAGCAGTATGTCCACCTTGTTGAGAACCTACCCGAAAGAGATTTACTCGATCTGTACGTCTCTGCCAAGATAGTCCTAAGCACGGCGCACTTCGAACCCTTCGGCATGAGCGTTGCGGAAGGCATGATGTTCCGTGCCGTACCAGTAGTGTACAGAGGTGCGCTAAGCGGTCCATGGATAGACATAGTCGATAGAGGTAGATACGGAATGGGTTTTAGAGCAATTGAAAAGCTTGCGGAAAATATAGAGTATGTAGTGAGCGCTGATACTACAGCGCTCTTGGAATTGCAGGAAAGAGCGTATGTTGGTTTCCGAAGATTTTCATTTGAAATGTTCAAGAAAAACATCACTAAATTACTAGATCTTTAATAATTATCTTATGAGGTTTAACTAAATGATCCGGTACTTTCGAAAGTTTATTTTTATATAGATTTTGATTGTTCAAGACCTAGAAAAATAATTGATATAACAGGAATATGAAAGTATGATGCTAAGTAAGAATAATCTTATGCTATTAATATACTTTATAGTTGCCGTAGGTATTCTTATATTTATCCCTATGTCAGGTCACATTGGTCCTTTTTCATTTCCAACCTCTGTTTTGGCTACGAATATAGTGAGACGTGGCAGAATAATCTTACCTTCACGTTTACCTGCCAATGCATTTTGATCCAGCATGTTATCTGTTGAAAAAGACTATCCGATACCTTCTCTAATTTTAGCACTAATTCAACTCATAACTAATATGCCCTTTGATCTTTTGCCATTTCTTCCTATTTCCGAATTTATTACATTTACTTTTTACTATATTATAATATTGAAAGTACTATATAGAAAGGATTTGCCTAGAAACTTATTTAAACATTTAACTATGCTCTTATTAATAATTTATGATTTGTTTAACAGAATCAATGCCTATTATATAGGACGTGCGGCACTGGGCGTGGCGCTCTTCATCGTATCGGTCTTCTTGATTTTAAAATTAACAGTCTCTGATAAGAAATACCCCTGGATTATATTAATAATTATAATTTTTACTGCTATCTCATTTACATATTATACATCTATTTTAGCTCTTTCTTCTATTCTTCTTCTTTTTTCAATTGCATACATAACCAGGTTTATGTTTCTTAACCAACATATGAAAAGCGTTATTCTTAGTCTAACTGTATTTTCATTTTTTCTAGTATTATATCAGCCTATTATGAATAGTTTAGTAATATCACCTAATAAGTTTATTGATAACTTTGTTGCTTGGGTTCTGGCGCAATTAAAAATCGAGAAAAACATTGACGCTTTTTATCTAAATATAGGCGACGTACCTATTGACCTATTTACAAGGATCTCTGTCGTATGGCTGGGTTTTTTACTTAGAATATTATTTATTTTGATGTTCGTCTCATACTTTTTAGATAAGCTATTGAACGTAAAAAAACTAGACATAAATGAGCCATTTAATACACTTATAATTATAGCTTTAGGTGCTTCATTAGCCGAACTTTTCTATACCTTTCAAGCACCTACGGTTTCTTTAAGGTTTGCTACAATGCTATCAATTCTTTATTTTCCACTAACAATAGAAAGGATAAAGAGAGCAGTAGTTAAAATCATAATTAATATTATCATTCCGGTATTGCTGATTATATTTTATGTTGGATCGATCAATAGCACTATACTTTATGGTAACATAAATGCTCCTCAAAATCTCTGTGGTTTTAATACATTCATTTCTGGCACTATTCGATCCTGTCATTCTACTATTATAGCAGGTGATAGCTACTACACAGGTTATGCTTCCTTCATAGCAGTTCTCAACAATGTAGAGGATTGTTTCCATTTTACAACGCTTGGCAAATATGCATTTTATTTGTTTTCATCTCATGTTGACTTCACAATTATTACTGAGAGATTCGCTAACCGTGGTATAAATTACTTAATGCTAGTTAATGATGGCAAACCTATAAGTGGGGATCCATGGGGTTATATTATAATGCCTTCCCATATAGCGATAAATCTTTTATTACATCATTTAGAGATAATATATAATGATGAACGCGTTTACTTACTTAGTATACGAGGAATTTAAATGATGAAGATCCTTGCATTGTCTCATTTTTTATGGTTCGGAGGTGCGCAAATAAGTAATATAGAATTCTTCGATTTGTTAAAAAATTTAGCAGAGCTAAAAATTATTGTATGTGATTCTACTGATATAAGATATGTGATAGACTCTAAAA
>JAJHRM010000115.1 GCA_020832965.1 Thermofilum sp.
GGAGCGCCGTTCGCGCCGCCTACAAGCGTGCGCTGCGCACCGGCTTGTACTGGAGGCTGAGCCCGGAGGAGCGGGCGATCCTCCGATTATCCTGTTCTTTCTCCGTTATCAAGAGCCCCATCCTCGCGCCCATCCTTTTCAACATCATCGCCCGGGCCCTGCCTTCTCTAGCTGTGAAGGCCCGGGCGCTCGCCCTCGGCACGCGGGTAGTCGAGCAGCGGGTGAGGCAGGCCCTCTCTCTAGGCTACTACCAGGCTTTAGAATGGTTGAAGGACATCTCGTACGCGATGCGGGTGGGGCTCTCGCTCCTCAACACGCCGAAAACGTACTGGCCCGAGATCACGTGAGCGCGCAGAGCGGCGCGGAAGCGCTCGGCACCGGAGAAGCTGAATGGAAGGCGGAGAGAGCGGCGCCAGCCAAATGAGCAGCGTCGGCACGCACGCGCTCGCGCACCTGGGAACCGCGATGCTGTACGCGCTGCACGTGACGCTGGACGCGCACACCCCGCTCACACCGGCACTCTGGTCCCCGCACCCTCCATCTGGAGGATCATGGCGAGCGGCAGAATAAGCCCGCAGGGGCCGGCGCTCGCCGCGAGCGCGGCGGTGGCAACCAGCCCCACCGACTTCACCACGAAACCGCACGTGGAGGGGCCGCTGGTGTCCGAGGCGGGGCTCGCGCTAGCGGCAACCACGCTGGCGCTTACCGCGGCCGGGCAGCTAGCTAAAAGGGGATGCTAGCCGCGGCGGTCGCGCTGGCCCTCCTCCACTTCGGGACGCCGCTAGCCTACTACGCGTACCTCAAAGCCAAGTGGCTCGGCAGGCCCTGGGACGTAAAAATAGACGAAAAATATAAACTAAAAGTCACTATTATAATACCAACATATAATGAAGCCAAGCTAATCTGGAGAAAATTGGATAACATTTATAGCCAAGACTACCCTAAAAGCTTGATGGAGATAGTTATCGTAGATAGCAAAAGCAGCGACGGGACAGTAGAACTCGTTAAGGAGTGGGCTCGCAGCCACCCCGACGCAAACTTAGTGCTGATTCAGGAACCGGAAAGGCGCGGCATGGTACCCGCGCTAAACTACGCGCTACAAAACCACCGCGCTAGTGGAGAAATAATAGTGTTCACAGACGCCGACGCCTTCTGGGACACGGACGCCCTATCCGAAATCGTAAAGTACTTCGCAGACCCCAACATCAGCGCCGTAACCGCGAGCATCGTGCCAGAGGCGGACAAGCACATCGAGAACGCTTACCGCAGCTTCTTTAACCAGTTAAGAGTAGCGGAGTCCAAGCTCCACAGCACACCCGTCCACAACGGGGCTCTCGCGGCCTTCAGGACCAGCTTGATCTACAAGGTAGGCGGGCTACCGAGCTACACGGGCAACAACGACAGCACCCCAGCCTCACTGATAGCCTTCATGGGCTACAGAGCCATACAGGTCGACGACGTAGTGGTGAAAGAACCGGTGAGAGATGACCAATTCCGAAGGAAAGTCAGAAGAGCACAGCACCTCTTGCTGAGCTTCCTCAAAACGAAACATTACGCGAAAAAGCTGGGAGTATACAAGCCGAACAAAACATTCGAAAAAATCTGGCGCATCGAGTGGTGGCTCCACGTGGTAAACCCCTGGCTCCTAGCCGCAAGCGCGATACTCCTGCTCACGAGCGCCCTCCAAGGCTCACTCGCAGCCGCAACCCTGATGGGAATAGGGCTCGCGCTCCTACCGATAAAAACATACAGAACATGGCTGCTGCAGCAGCTCTACCTCATCGCAGCCGCCCTAAGAAATGTGAAAACGAAAGAAATTGCGTGGAGCAAGTAACAGTATGAAAATCGCCGTAATTTACGACTTTGCCGTTAACAAAGGGGGCGGAGATTTCGTGATGCTCAATATTTTAGAGTCATTGCATAATGCAGGTCACGAAATTACATTAATAACATCTCATCCTAATGGTTTGAAAGAATCTGCTAAATTCTTCGAAAAAAATGTTCCAACTGTTGAAATCCAGGCAATCAAAGTACCGAGTCTGCTCAAACATCCATACACAATAGCTTACATTGCGCGTAAAATCGTCAAGAGCGAGCGCGACGCCTATGACGCGTACATAATATCTGACGATATACCAAGATACATCGCTGACCGTAAAGGGATATGTTACATGCACTACCCCCATGCGGCACGTTTCCTATTCAAAGAATACGTAGCAACTAGGTATAACACGACGTTACGTGGGCGCCTCCTCTGGAAGCTTCACGAAATCACGTTCCCAGAGTTCTATATCGTTAATCGAAAACCTGAAAAATGGGTACCAATAGCAAATTCGCTAGTAACTAGATTGCATGCAGCTAAAACTTTCCACATAAACATTAAAGATATACTTTTGCTCAATCCACCTGTAGCCTCTCAAAAAATAAACGAGAAATTGAAGACTTCTCCTTGGGAAAAAGAGGACTTAGTCGTTTACATTGGAAGATTTGAAATAGAAAAGCGATTTATGGAGATTCTTTATGCCCTAGCATATTTAAGGAAAAAAATGAATATCAAATCAAGTTTAATCGGCTTTACACGCGATGAAAAACTCATTTTCAAAGCTGTAAAAAAGCTAAAGTTGGAGAAGAACATTGAATTGTTGGTGAATGCTAATAGAGAAACATTAGTCGATCGGCTACTCAAAGCTAAAGTCATCGTTCACCCCGCGCCTCGCGAACCCTTCGGAATAGCTGTAGTTGAGGGTATGGCGGCCGGCTGCATACCAATAGTTAAAAGGGGGGTTAACGGTCCATGGCTAGAAATTATAGAAAAAGGTAAATATGGATTCGGTTTTAATAATGTTGGAGAACTAGCCAAACTTATAGAAAATGCCCTAAAAATGTACGATAGCCTCAATGTGAAAGCCATAGTGGCAAAAGCTCTTCAATATGATGAAATAATATTTAGAGAAAAATTTAAAAAAATTATAGAATTGCTTGAAAAATTGGAAAATCTAAGTATTGGACAATGAAGATAGCAGTAGTGTGTTCTTACTATCCTTGGCCCCCCTCCGTGGGAGGAGTTGAAACCATAGTGAGGAACGTTAGTACGCAGCTCGTTAAAAGAGGACACGAAGTATATGTGGTGACAACGCCGTTTGATGTCACAACCATGAAACAAGTATCCGAGTACGGTATTGAGGAAAAGTATGGAGTGATAGTCTATAAGCTTAGACCAGGAAAGCTGAAAATAGGTTATGCCAGGTTTATAAAGAATCTTAAGGAAGTAATAAAGGATATAAAGCCCGAATTAGTCCATGCACATAGCCTTCACCCCCATCTATTACAGCTAGCCTTATGGAAGGAAGAAATCGGTTATAAACTTGTTGCAGAGCTACACCATCCAGCAATCGAACTTGATTTTCTCGTGCAGAATTTAGCTATGCCATTTGCAATTCAAGCTTTAAAGCTACTAAGCAAAAACATTGACGCATTTATAGTTCATACGAAGTTAGAAAAAGAATGGTTGAAGACTAAAGGTATTTGTAACAAGAAAATATTTTTAATAAGGTTTCCAACAATACCGCAAGAGTTATTGAATTATAATATTCAAGTTGAAAATTTAGGAGATGTTCTTTATCTAGGCCGAATAGTTTATAGGAAAGGAATACATATCCTTATCAAAGCTCTAAGTATTGTAAAACCTCATCTAGAGGGGATCAAAGCCACTATAGCAGGGCCAGCGGATCAACAATATTTGAATTACTTAATCGAATTAGTTGAAAAATATAATCTTAAAAACAACATATCATTCATTGGATTCGTTAAAGAAGAAGAAAAGCATAGATTTATAAGATCACATAAAATATTTGTGTTACCATCATTGAAGGAGTACACTCCCTGTGTACTCCTTGAAGCACAAGCTTTAGGAGTGCCTGTAATAGCTACAAGAGTCGGTGCTGTTCCAGAAATGATAATAGATCGCGAAACTGGGCTTCTTGTCGAGCCCAACAATGAAGTTGAGCTAGCCAAAGCGATAGAATGGTTGCTTACTAACAAGACTCCATATCAATACTTCTCGAGAAAAGCTAGAGAATTTGTTAAAGATTTCACAACAGAAGAAACTGTTGAGAAACTAGAGAGACTCTATTATGATATTATTAGTAATTAAATGTCTAATGTTTTGATTGCTTTAAACAACATACTGTTTCTGATCACAGTAGATACGCTAACATATGAAGCAGCATTATGTATTCTACTTATCATAATCTATCATAATAATTTTAAGGTTTTCCTACCTGTGCCGAGTAAACAAATTCAAAACAAGATCATTCAGTATGTCAATGAAGATATGAATGCAAGGTAACTACGGACGTACTGGAGAAAACTCTATTAGTATGCTAAAGAGCTGGAAATAACCCGTGAAGGTCTCGGTAGCAGTACCAAGTAGGGGTTGCGAGCGCCTTAGTCTCCTCCTGCGCAGTCTCAGAAGCCAAAGCGTCAAGCCTAACGAGGTAATCCTAGTGGTTAAGGGCTGCGAGGTTAAAGCCGTCGAGAGCCTGTGCAAGGAGCAAAGCCTACCGTGCATCATCGTTGAGCAAAAGCACGGATATTTCACGCACGCTCTCAACCTAGGTAAGAAGGAGGCTAAAGGAGACATCACGGTGTTCGCCGACGACGATATTATACCTCCGCGGAAATGGATAGAGAGGTACATCAGGATGCACACCATCTACAAACATGTTGCCGGTGTGTGCAGCAGAGACATCTACGTAGACTTGGAAAGATTAAAACTCTTACCCGTACCCGATGATAAACCCGAGGTAAAGTTCTATAGGTTGTTCATTAGGTCTTGGCTCGAACCACCCCTCCCACCGTTAAAGAAGTATAGGCTGGGGGTTTACATAACGAAGAAGTTAAACATCGCTCACGGCTTCTACATACCAAACAAAACGTGCTACTCCCTATCGTTTAGGGGGGCTAATATGAGCTTCAAAACAAACTACATCTACGATGTGTGGTTTCCAGAGCATAAACTATTGAAAAGAGCTCCAGGAAACGAACAACACTTTGCTCTGCAACTAGTTCTCAAAGGCTTCGATATCGTATACGTCCCCAACAACCCTGTCCTGCACTTTGCGAGAAAAGAGAGCTTATCAAGAACCGGACGTAAAGAAGAGCTGAAAAAGGAAATAGAAGTTATGAAGGTTTTCTATAAGAAGCTACTTCAGAGACACGGTTTAAGGGTTTGAGGATCGCACTAATATCCTTGGGTGTCGTACCTGTACTGCCAGTTAAAGGTGATGCCGTATAGGAATGCATCTATTAGCTCTCAAGGCACTTAATAATGAAGGTATTTCGGATGTATCCTATAAATAGTTCGCAAAAGTCTCAAAGAACAACTAGCAACCTCAATAATGAGAATGAGATAATTAAGTTTTCATATATGAAATGATAACCGAGAGGAAATAACGATGAACGTAGGACTTATACATCCCTATTACCTACCTGTTCTTGGTGGAGTTGAGAAAAATCTATACGAGATAGCATCATTTTTATCAGCAAAGGGTCATAATGTCACAATAATCACGAATCAAATAAATGATATTACGATTAACACACTGGGATCTGAAGACGTAAAGCCTATACCAAGTTTACCCCTAGTAGAGAAAGAGACCAATAACATTACAATAATTCGTTATAACCTGCCTTTTATCTTACCATATTTTTCGTTTATAAAGAAATTTATCAGACAACCTCTTCATTATTCATTTTACGCTTCTAAAATAATATTGAAAATCGCAAGGCTCCGAAATATAGAGGTTTTATATGCAGCAGAACCACCATCTTATATTGCTCTTTACCTAACAAGATATTTACCAAATTCGAGATTTTTGATTAACTCCAGAAAGATTGCAGGTATCCGCTCTAACACGTATATAACTGCGTACCTAAGGAAAAAAATTGCTCAAAAAATTTTCAAATCATTTGATGCTGTTGTGATCTCAAATGTAAATACTCTTTTATATGAACATTTAAGAACAATTTCTCCTAGGAATACTTTATTTATTCCCAACTGGGTCGATACTGAACGTTTCAAACCATATAATAAGTATAAGGCGCAACATATCCTTGGCATAGATGGATACGATAAGATATTACTTTCTGTAAGTAGATTTGTACCTGAAAAAGGAACCATACGCGTAGTCAAAGCTTTTGAAAAAGCCTTAAAGCTAACTAGCAACAAGAAAATTCTGTTGGTACTTGTGGGTAAAGGTCCATTGGAAAATCAAATAAAAGCCTATATTAATAATAAAGACCTCAATAAACATATAAAACTTATAAGCCCATTTTTGTATACGGATCCTCGGTATCCAATGCTTTATTCGTCTTCTGATATCTTCATCCATCTTCCATCTCATCACGGCCTTAGCAATGTCGTAACAGAAGCTATGGCCGCAGGAGTACCACAAATAATACACTCAGATGTACCAGGTATTCCTAACGTTGTTGCAAGGTATTTGCGTAGAGTGAGTTTCTCTATTAGTGAAATAGCTGAAGCTATTGTTGAAGGTATCGAATGTTACGATACTAAAAAAGGCTTTGAAGTACGAAATATAGTAGAGAAATATTTTTCAAAGAAAAAGTTGCTTCCTTTATTTACAAAAATATTGCTTGGATACTAGAAAATTAATTACATTTACTAGAATTCATAGATAAAATGCCCCTCCTACTAGTTTTAGGTAAAATCGATTTAATTAATAGGATTATACATACTCAAAAGTTGGTTAATGTCTTATCAAAGATTTATCCGAACCTTATCGTTCTTGTGGAGGCTATTAGCCCTGCTTGGAAGAGCTATTTTCATGAACAAGTCCTTAAATATTCCCAAAGCAAATGCATCTTTCTAGCGATAGATAAATCATTTTTACAAAAAATTCGTTTATCAATTATCCATGATGTTTTCGCTTCGTTAGTTATTGCAATTACACTTAAAAACATTGTTAAAAATTATTTAAATAATGATAGAATTATATTCGTTAAGGGGTTCAATGCTCCTTTGGTTCTATTACTCAAGTTACTTGGATACAGAATTATACAGTTTGCTGGGGGCTTTGGATCTGTTACACTAAAAGGTGTAAGAAAGTATTGGTTATTACTTAAAGAACTCCTGCTACTCAAAATAATTGACTTGATTATCTTAGAAGCTCCATCTATTTCTATCTACTATACTTTTCTTCAGAAATTTAAACGAAAAATTTTTCCCTATGGGGCTCTCTACGTCGATAATGAGTTCAAGGTTATAAAGCCTCTCGAAAAACGTAAATCGATTATTGGCTATGTTGGTGCACTAACACAACAAAAAGGAATTATACAGTTGCTTTTGGCTATGAATATTTTAAAAAGCAATAATGTAAGGTTATTAATCATCGGCGATGGACCCTTGAAGAACCGGCTTAGCATAATGGTCAAGAAACTTTCTTTAGAGGATAGGGTTCTCTTCCTAGGTACTATCCCTCATCTTCATCTACCTTATTACCTTAATGAAATGAAGCTTCTGGTCTTGCCTAGTTTGCGCGGTGAAGGATTACCTAATGTAATTATTGAAGCGATGGCCTGCGGAACACCCGTGTTGGCTACTCCTGTAGGAGGCATACCTGATGTTATAAAAGATAATGAGACGGGTTTTATTTTAGTTTCCACAGAACCTTCCAAAATAGCTGCAAAAATTAATGAACTATTAGCAAAAGATCTTAGAGAGTTGCAAAAAGTAGTTAATAATGCTTTAAACTATATTGATAGAAACTATAGATTACAAGCTGCAATTAAGAGATATAAATTAATTTCAAAATATCTAAAGGCATAATGAGAAATAGTGATTTTATGCAGTATCCTGATAATTTATTTAATGTTT
>JAJHRM010000116.1 GCA_020832965.1 Thermofilum sp.
CTAAAAGAACGCTCTTCCCATAAAGGGCAAAACTAAAACAGCACTCATAAAAAGAAAATAAAATTTACATCAAAATGCATACGTTTTAATAATCACCCTCAATACTTTACTCTAGCTTTGCGCCACATCTCCAGCAATACCTTGCACCCGGCTCCACAGGAGCACCACAGCGGGGGCAATGGCCTATGTGCATCATTCTTTTCCTTTCAATGTACTCAGGATGACCTGTTTCCCTTTCTTGTTTCATCATGCTTTTTCTTGTTAGGACTGGGTGTTTATTGAGAGCGGGGATAAAGTATCTGTCTAAGTTGGTAATGAACTCCTTCATGAACTTTTCTTTGGAAATTGGCGAATCCACAAGTCTAATATTTTCGTCGTATTCTCTACTTGCTTCAAGTTGCAATCGATTTAGTATATCCTTAATTATTTGCTCTAGTTCTTCAACCGATGATGCATATATAGCATAAGTTTCCCGGAGAGGTTTCGACACACGTAGGAAATAGGTATAGTAGATGGCATAATTTTCATCGGGAAGGTGATGTATAATCTGAGCTTCTTTGAGTGATGATAGAACTTTACGACAAATATTTATCATGGAAATTCTGTATTCATTCCCAACAATCGTGCCTATTGTTATAAGAGAGCGCTCTCCCTCTCCCTGAGATGTATCGAACTTGAAGAAAGCTGTCCATACTTTTTGTTGCTCATCGTACTGATACCATAATTTTGGTATTTCAAGGCGTATTTTAGACCTTAAAGCCAGATTTGGGATATAAAAGCCACATTTTGGGCAATGATCTTCATGCGCGTAAACTTTTTCAGAGCATACCGGGCAGTTAATAAGTAAAAGTGGTTTTTCAGAAATAATATACTTTCCATCTTCTTTCCTAGAAATCCACCCTTTATTCTCGCATAATTTTAATGCTTCACCGAGTATGATAGGGTCATATTCCTTTAAATATGAGCTTGTAGAATCTAGTTCATCATCTGCATTCCATAATAGTCGTGCAGCACATACATACACAGGTTTAAGAAGTTCCTCAAAAAATTCAATTTGTTTATTCGGATCCATTAAGTCTTTAAAGGGGTAACAACATAAACTTTTATCGAAGGAAACATAAGAAGAGCCATCCAGGCTCTCCTCATAAGATACAGTTTTACATACGCCACTGTATAGAATGGATTCATCTATAGGAGCCCATGGAAACCGTTTCCTTAGAAGATGAATGAGTTTTTCCATCTGTGAAAAAAGCATTGAGTGAACTTCTGCTGCATAACTTTTAGCATCAAAGAAAAGTCCACTCTCCCTTATATACCATTGTTGATCTGGTGAGTATCTTTTGCCTTTTCTTCGAAATTCGTATTCTATCCCATCTATCATAGACTTTAGAGTAGCTGCTTCTCTTTTGATTTGTAAAATAAGTTCATCGCTCTCTGCAGCATACATACTGTAAGATTTTTAGCTTTGCAGCTATAAAAATTTTGCGAGGCGGGCAGCATGCAGCCTCTCTAGGCGAGCTGAGGGAGCTTGCGAAAAGAGGAAAGAGAGAGCGGAAGAACTCGAGGAAAAAACCCAGCAACTTCTACATAGAGTACACCTTCTCTACGGGCGGCATCCGCAAAAGAACCCTTCTAAAAGTCTACGCGCGCGGTGCTAGGCTGGATTGAGTAGTAATGCGATTAGAGATTTTTGGATCCGATACTGAGCAGCGCGCGATATGCATAAATATTACAAACCATTAAAAGGATTTGTGGGCGCGTTAACGCTCTCCGCCGCGTTCGCGCTAGGCTTCCTCTACGGTCGGAGAGCGAAGGCTGTGGAGGTTCAAGTCCCCCCGAAGATTGTTTACCTCCCTGTTTCGAGAGTTGAGGATTACGCGTCGAGCTCGACCAGCGACCTCCCCCTGCCGGCTTTACCAGCTCCAGTTTTAGACGAGGTTTTAAGGAAGGCTGAAGAGCTGTATGTGCTCTTGAAGGAGCGGGAAGACTGCGTTTGGGCGCTCTCTCAAGCTTCAAAGCTTCTCAACGAGAAGAGGATTTCGCCCGCAACCTACAGGGAGGTGACGTGGAGGCACATGAGGAGGCTCGCCGAGCTCTCCGAGAGAGTTGAAAAGCTATCGGATGAGCTCCGCGAAGCGGTGAAAAAAGCCTCTCTCGAGGCGCGGAAAACCGCTGAAGCGCAAGCGGCAGCGCGGATCGGATCTAGCACCGTGTAGCATCGATGTGCTCGCCGCTTTACCCTGCTACGCCTTGTGCGGCGCTAGCATAGAAGAAAGCGCTTCTTTCACTTCCACGGCGCTAGGTCTCTCGCTAGGATTCGGTTTGAGGCATTCGAGTATGAGCTTGTCGATCTCTCTGCCACCCGTAGGCTTATACGCGAAGCTTCCCCTCTCCCACTTCGCGACAGCCTCCATGTACGATACATCGTCGGGTGGGAAGAGAGGAGACCCCGTTATAGCTTCGTACATGCTTAAAGCTAAGGACCACACGTCGCTTTCAGGTCCACCCCTCCCCCGCTGCTGTAGTTGCTCCGGTGCCGCGTAACCGTACGTTATAGGGGTTGGTGTTTTCGATACCGCAGCGATGAGCCTCGCTGAGCCGAAATCCGCGAGCTTCGGTATTTTATCTCCAGCGAACAGGATGTTTGAGGGTTTCACGTCGTTATGCGAGTAGCCGAGCTCGTGCAACCTAGTTAGGGCGTCGGCAATTTGGACGAAGACTTCAACAGCCGTCTTAACGTCTAAGGGTTTCACCTCGATAGCGTCAGCAAGTGACCCGCCCTCGCAGTACTCAAACGCAAGGGCAGGGGGATCCGGCTTCATTGGCTCGGGAAAGTAAACTCCTTCAAGCTTAACTATATTCGGGTGGTTAAGCTCGGAAACCCTTTTCAAAACTTCAGCCTCCTTCTTGAAGGCTCTTAACTCTTCATCTCTCCAAAATGTAGCTCTTCCAGGAGGTCTTCCTGAAAAGATGAATTCTAGAAGCCAATCTTTCGGTATTTTCAACACGTACATCTTGGAACTCTTCACCCCGATGAGTGCGCTCGCCTGCCCTCCCGAAGTCAAGTAAGCTTCGCACTTGAAGCCGTGAACAGTTAAAGGATCGCGCAGGGACCGCGGCCGAGGAGGATTAAGTTTGACCCCTGCGACAGGCATTCCTATAAAGGGGGTTTTTCGCGAAGCCCAGCTCCTAATCAACCTAGCCATATCTCTGTGGCCGCTCCACTCAGCAACTTCTGCCGGTGTTCTACCTAAGGAATCCCTAGCTGTAGGATCCGCCCCGCTCTCAAGGAGGAGCTTCACAAGATCCTCGTAGCCCTCATTAGCTGCTATGTGCAGTGGAGTCACCTCCGAAGCCGGTAAGAGCCCACCATCAGGCGCGATGTAAAGATGTTTGCACTTCGCGTTAGGGTCCGCCCCGCTTTCTAGCAGGAGCCTAACGAAATCTATGCGGTTATTTGAAACCGCTGCATGCAAGGGTGTCCTGCCGCCTTTGTCTTTCATGTTTACATCCGCACCGCTTTTTATCAAAAGTTTAGCTTCGCGCATATACGTTTCAGGTTGTTCACTGTCGCTCCCCAACGGTACGACAGGGAACGACGGGTGTCCCTCAAACGCCGAGATGTGAAGTGGCGTGTAGCCACCATTATCTTTAGCGTTGGGATCGGCACCATGTCTGAGAAGGAACTCGATGAGCTTTTCATAACCGTAGTCGACAGCGTAGTGCAGTGGCGTTAAACCGTAATTGTCAGGTGCGTTCACGTCTGCTCCGCTTTCCACTAGAAGCTTCACGATATCCAAGCGGCCGTCTTTGACTGCGTGATGCAAAGGGGTTCGCCCCTTCTCATCCCTAACGTTGGGGTCAGCCCCCTCCTTCAGCAACTTTTTCACTGATTTAACATCGCCACTTATAACGGCCCGCGCGATGGCTGGCGTCAACAGCTCTTCCGGTACTTTAAACTCGGGTTTCAGCAGGACGATGTCTTTAGCGGCTGCAACATCGCTCCACGGGATCTCCAGCGTTCTACCTGATGGTGTTCTCACGATGAGGAAGGGTAGTGTTTCGCCGATTTTGAAGCCGAAGTCTACGACTTCGCCGATGCGGCGGGCGTCTTGAGCGTACACTTGCTTCCCCTCAAGGCAAGGGGGGATACCCATCTTTATCGTTGGCGAGGACGGATCCAAGCTAATTAAGGTGCCGCACCGATCACCATCTTTATCGCATTTAGCGCGCGCTGCAGCACAACCTTAGCTATGGAAGAGGCGTCAACGGCTATCACGATCCTCCCTCACAGCCTTCCCGGCGAAACTCCGCTCGACGCCTTCAGTCTCCCTTAGAACGGTGATGGCATCCTCGAGCCTCCTCCTCCTGAGCTCCTCGTCCACGCGGCGTGCTATGAACCTCCTAATCTCCTCGCCCCAGTTTACATCGAGCTTCTCCATCGCCTCCTTCAGCTCCCGAGGAATCCTAACTGTAATCACCTCCATCTGCACCCTTGTATGACGTTTTGCAATACGAGGCATAAAGAGCTTTCTATAGCGCTAAGAGTGCGGACCTAGCAATGAGGAAACTCGAGATAGATCCCTAAGGCATAACGTTTACCTGAAGGCTTAAACCGAAGAAAAGGATGTATGAAGCTCAGAGCCCTTCAACAGAGCGCGTGTGAGTACCTTTCCCCCGGGTTCTCGCATGCGATACTGCTAATGTAGCGGCATAACGTGCTCAGCTACTGCACGCTAGCCTGTAGCGTGTCTCACTATGTAGTCGATGACTCCTCTGACCTCAGGACGTAGGGGCTCCGGGAGGGCTTTTTTCTCCTCGGCTGAGAAGGCCCCGAGCAGGAGGGCTCCGACCTCCTCTGTGATGCCCTTGGACATCAAGTACTCAGCTTTCTTACCGGCCATCAGCGCGCGCCGCCGCCTATTGCTGCCTCGTGCGTGAGCTCAACCTCCTCGGCGGTAGACATAAGGAAAGGGGTCGCATCCATTCTGGACTTGGCGTCGAGAAGCATTCCCACGCGCTCGATGAGACCCTTCGCACCGCGAGCCCTTGTCCTGATAGAGCTCCTAGCAGCGCGTGCTAGGAGTAATACCGTACCAATTGTATAGCTAGTATCATTATCAAACTTTACCATTCATAGTAAAGCTCCGTTGTTTGCTGTTAAAGTCCGTAATACTGCCCCGGTATACTCCCCTGCGTGTCACACCGCTCAGGGTTAGATCTAGAAAAAAATTTAAGTCTAGTGCAGTGTCTTTATGCTTAATGGGTTTGCGCCTTTATGCTCTTTTCGAGGCTGTAAAAGGTGGGGATGTTGCTAGGGTTAAGAAGCTTCTAGAGAAAGGCGCAGACGTGAATGCC
The DNA here is from genome assembly GCA_020832965.1 of Thermofilum sp. The sequence goes on from JAJHRM010000116.1 coordinate 5,359, forward strand.
AGAGATGTTAGCGGTTGGACACCACTACACGAGGCTGCTTTAAATGGTCGTTTTGGTATTGCTGAGCTACTTATCAAGCATGGTGCAGACTTGAATGCCAGGGACAAGGACGGTAATACACCGCTGCACATTGCTGCTTTAAATAATTATGCTGATGTAACTGAGCTACTTATCAAGCATGGTGCAGACTTGAACGCTAAGAACGGTGACGGCTCTACACCGTTACACATTGCAGCTCATCATGGTCGTGTTGGTATTGTTGTGCTACTTATCAAGCATGGTGCAGACGTGAATGCCAGAGATGTTAGCGGTTGGACACCACTACACTATGCAGCCGGCGCCGGTCGTGCCGACGTCGTTAAGTTGTTGTTGGAGAAGGGTGCTGATCCAACTATTAGGAGCAACAATGGCAAGACCCCGCTAGACGTTGCAAGGCAAAATGGTCATGAACGAGTAGCCGAGATTCTAATTGGGTATAGTTTGGCTATTTTTGATGTTGAAACTTCTGAGCTATATGTTGGTGGGTGGGGTAAGCTTGTTGTTAGGGTTCGGGGTTTGGGAAGAGCGTCTCTAGCGGTTGAAGGTGATGTGGAGTGGATTAACCCTGGGGTTGTAGAGCTATCCGAGGATTGTGTGGTGGAGGTTCCGGTGAAGCCGAGGGTTGGTGGCGAAGTGCCGGTGAAGGTGAGCGTAGAGTCCTCCGGAGTGAAAACCTCAAAGATCGTCTGGCTGAAGGTAGCGGATAAGGTCAGGAACTGCACTATTTGCGGTGCACCTGTGGAGCCTGGAGCAAAATACTGCTGGAAGTGCGGAACAAAACTAAGCTGAACACTCCCGCTCTAGCGCGCGCTGTTGAAATTGCGATCGTTATGTGAAATGAGAACTTGTTTCTAAGCTTCGTCCGGTACCCAGAGTAGGCTGAAACTCAGCTCTCGAATTTGCAGGCGTGTCTCCACCGCTGATATCCTGTAAGCTTCCTCGAGATTTTGCAGCTCTCCAAACCACTCCCGCTTCAGCGCTTCGATCTGCCTTAGAATTTTCTCTTCCCTAGCTTTAAGCTCCTCCACCCTGGCTCGTGTCCTCCTCCCATTTCCCGCGGCTTTTGACAACCCTCGCCTTATCCTCCCCGAGAGGATCGCGCCAACGGCTTCGCCGAAGGCTGCAGCGGCTTCGCGCTCCGCCTCCTCCCTGCGCCTGGCTGTCCGCTCGAGCTCGCCGAGCAGACGAGTCAACCTCTCCCTGTACTTCTTGTCAACCCCTTTCCTCTTTTCCTCAAGCTCCGCCGCAACCCTCGCTTGAAAGCTAGCTAGCGGCTCACCCGGCTCCGAGGTGAGACCCGCCGCTCTATACACTTTCACGGTTAAAGCCAATTCAACGGCTCGCTCCGCCTCACTAAGCGCGCGCTCCAGCACATGTTTCGGCGGCGCGGCTGCTCCCTGCGGCGCGCCCAGCTTCAAAGCGGCTTGAGGATCGAGCGGTAGGGCTTGGAGCGTTTCCAGATCCAGCGCGAGCTTGAAGCTCCTCTCCACCGCCTTGCCGCTGGGGAGCTCGTAGACCGCTACGCCCTCGGCGAGCAGATAGGGCTTGTAGGCTCCGCGACCCGGCTTCTCCAAGGTGAGCTGGGGTAGCTGGGGCAGGGCGGCCGGCGCGGTCGGTGGACAAAGCCTCCTCAGCTCAGCTGGGCTCAAGGGGCCTTTAAGTGGGGTTAAAGCATGCCTCACCTTCACGATCACCGGCTCCGGGTTCGCGCTGGAGAGGATGAGGAACTCCCTCGGTTTAAGGCTGGCAACCGCCTGGGAGACATCAGCTTTCGCTACGCCGAAAACCTCCGCTAGGGCTTCGGCGACCGCCTCCCTATCCTGCTTCGCCCTCAAGAGCCCGACAGCCCAGAAGCCGGCGTTCGAGAGAACCCTGTAGTCGAGGTCCCTCGGGTTCTGGGTTGCGGCGAGCACGGAGACGCCGAAGCCCCTACCCTGCCTCACCAGCGCGGTGAGCGGCTCTTTGGGCGGCGGGCTCTTCGGGTAGGGGGGTAGGTAGCCCCTAGCCTCGTCGAAAACCACAGTCAGCTTCAACCTCTCCGAGCCGCCCCTCGAAACCATCCACGAGTAGACGCGAGAGAGGAGCAGCGAGGCGGCGAGCATCCTCAACCCCTCCGGCAGGTGGGTCAGGTACACGACCTTCACCGGCGGTCCCCCATCGAGGTCCAGGTCGGCGCCGGCGGAGAAGCAGCCTGCAACGGGGTCGGCGGCTAGCGAAGCCAGCTCCCCAGCGAGTCTCCTGCGCGAGCGCGGGGGGAGCAGCTCGTCCACCGGCAAGCCTCCGACGACCTTCACCGGCGGCTCGTGGATCGCGCGGGAGAGGTCGGCCAGCGAAGCGCCCTCCAGCTCGGCGAGGATGCTGG
>JAJHRM010000117.1 GCA_020832965.1 Thermofilum sp.
CGTAGCTCGCGGGCCGAGCTCCATGATGTTCACGTTGCACTCGCACAGCGGGACAAGCCGCGTGAGCAGCAGAAGCTTCTGCCCCCAACTGTAAGCAGCAGGGTTGAGGCCTATGCTCCGGACAAGAAGGTCCACCCACTCCTCTTTCGTGAACTCCCTCCTGGCGTCGAGGAACGTCCCCAAATCCAGGTTGTACACCTGAAACGGTTCAAAGTCCACCAGCATTATCGGCTGGAACTGCGAGAGGCTAGGCTGAGAGGTAATCCACGAAGCGTGCTCGAGAACCCCAACACCCCAAAGCCCGGAAAGTATCCTCTCGTACTTCTCCACGATAACGGGATCGGCTAGCGCGTTGTAGATCTGGAGGTTGGGGATGTACAGCACGTACACGCCCCTTTTAAGATCGACCGACACTCTGAACTCGTCGATGAGCTTGATCCTGCCCTCTCTCAGCAGCTTGTTAAGCACCAGCTCCTTGTCCTTAGGGTCTGGGTAGTACTCTTGAACCACGCGTGTCACGAGCTTTACCCAGTCCTCGCCTTTCTTGTAGTATTTGGAAACCAGGTACTCTGCGATGAAGCGAGGCAAGCGGGACACGACCTCGAGCCTTGCGAGGCTTTTCTCGACAGCAGCGTCGCCGAAAACGCTGACAATCTTGCTGTCGAGCTCGCTCATCGCTCGCACCGCTTAAGGCAGGAACCTTTCAATGCTCCTTGTTACGCGGAAGTAATTGCTGAATATCTCTTTCACCTTACTTTCTGGAACTTTCCTGCCCAACCTCAATTCCATGACAACATCTTTCCGTGCCGAGGCGGAAAATCTGCTCATCAGGTTGAGCACAGCCCTCACCTCGCTTCCCCTCAATTTATCAGTACTTGCATCTCTCAGCTCAAACGCTAGCGAGAAAGCCTCTGCATCCAGACTGAACCTTGCCAGCTTCAGCGGCCCTCCAAGCATGTTCGAGAGAGCTATCAGTTGCTGACTCAGCTCGTCTACGTTGAAGTTGGGAGGCAGCCTGAGAGCTACGTCCTCTATGCCAACCTCGGGCGCTCGAGCGCCCTCCTCGTGCTTTTCAATCCAGACGCCAGCAGCCTCCTCGATTTTCTCAAACGCTTTCTCGGCAACCTCTTCCTCCTCCTTCGGCTTAATGGTGAATCTGACAGTAGCTGTGTTCACGTCTAAGGTTATCTCTACAAGCTTGTCTCCGACGTCTATCACTTGGCCGTTCAGCAATCTCAAAGCCTCTCTCGCGACATCCTTATCGATGGGTTTAACGCCGTACGTTCCAAGCAGCAGGTTGCTGAGAAAGTCCTCCTCCCTCACAGAAGCGGGTATCGAGCCGCTCCTAGCCTCCCCTTCCAGAGCTTGGAGCACAGCGCGGGAGATCTCGTACGGCTTGGTCTTGTAGCCTAACTTACCCACCACATCCGCTAGGTACCCGTTAACGATCGACGTGTACCTGCTCATTAACTCGCTAAGATCGGCGCCTTCAACTTTTTCCGCTTCTTTGCCTTTATCACTCGATATCTGGAAACTGACGAACCTGCCCTCATCGAGGCTGAAGTATACGGCTTTCGAGTACAAGGATAGCACGCTCGCAACGACCTCTCGCGACACGCGGAGGAGCTGGCGCTGCGCGAAGTACAAGGCATCCTCGATGTCTCTCAAAGCTTTGCTCCTCAACAAAGCTTCGTGCTTTTTCTTTATCTCTACATCCGACACCTCTTGACCTCGTCTCTTTAGGAGCAGGCTTTCGTACGCGCTCAATACCTCTTCGCTGATTTTATCACGCATTCTGGAAACGTAATCGACGAACCTGATGGTGCCCTGAAGCGTTGCTAACCTGTCGAGAATCCCTGCCAGCCTGTACTTAGACAAATCCGGCACCATGACGACCAGGTGGAGCGGTCTCTCTATCAGACCTTCACTAAGCGCTTTCTGGAGCCCCTCCGCGAGCTCGTTTACTAGCTCGTCGTAGCTCCTCCCCTTGACCGCCAATTCGTTGAACAGGGTCACATCCCACGGCGGCACGAGCACCAAAAGCAGCTTACCCTCCCGCTGAGAGTCGCGGAACGCCTTATCAGCGGTCAGCGCGCTTGGATCCCGTACGCTGCTGAGGCTCATTAAAGCTGCGGAGATCCCTTTACTGTCCACGTGCACCCTCACGTTTCTGAAAAGATTCTGCACGGTGCTCTGCCCGATGTAAATCGGAATTTCAGAAGGCTCCTGCAGCTTCTTCCTCTCTTCGTGAATGTACGCCGCTAACGTGCTGTAAACGGTTCTGTAGAGAGATGGGAGGAGGAACTTCCTGCCATCCAGCTCCCTCTCATCAATCCTAGAGCTCCTCATTTTCAGCTCCTCTATGGCGCTGCTCAGCTTATCTAGGAGCACGTACGCCCTATCTCCGGCGATCGTTTGGAGGATCTCAAGCTGGATCTCGTCGAGCGGCGAGCCGTAGCGTTCAATCTCTCTTCTCTCTCCGAGCCCGAGGAGCACGCTCACGTTCGCTGTCGCGCCCTTAGCCAAGATGTACTTGGCAGCCACGCTAGCGCACTCGTGAAGATCCCCTTCTAGCTCAGAGATCGCGGATTCGATGTCGGACGTCGCTTGAACCCATTCGCTCTCGAACTCCCCCATCAACTCAGCCTGCGAGACTAACTTCTCGCTCAGGTGCTTCACGCCCACAGCGTAAGCGGACATGGCATCCTTCCCCAGCGCTTCCTCGGCCGCCAACGCCGCTACCTGGATGACCGTCCTTACGTACTCGGTTCGGGGGGCGTCGAAGCTGTTCATCAGCTTCTTCAAGAGGTTCACCATACCGAGAGACAGCGGGTAAAACTTGCGCAGATCCCCCTTGTATTTCTCGTAAATTTCTCCGATGTTCAACTGGCGGGCCGCGTTAGCCAGCTGGGAGAGAAGCGCGCCCGCGGCCGCCTCCCTATCTCCAACAGCGCGAAAGACCCTGTGAAGCGCGATCGCGAGAGCGTGCTCAGGGCTGTACGAGAACTCCAGAACCCTTACACCCCCAGCCCCCCTGCCGTACCGCTGCGATACCACCTCGAGATCGCTGACCAGCCCTTCCACCTTAGTGACGAAGGCGCTCACGTCGTGGTACTTCCGCAGCAGAGCCTCGATCTGCCTCCGATCCTGCTCCGCAAACACCCATATCACGACAGCCGAGCAGTACGCTTTGCTCAGCTCGGAGTATAGGTAGCTGAGGAAGTTAACGATAGAGTTCGCCTCAGCGAACACTTCATCCGCTGTTCGGGAGTCGCCGCTGCTCACAGCCTCGCCGTACCTTCTTATTCTCTCCGAAATACCGTAACCGAGCTCGTCGATGAGGACAAGGAGCCTAGGGGTTCCGTCCAGCTCCCTATACCTTTCCACAATCTCTCGCAGCAGCACAGCTAGATCTCTCGCGCCAACCTGCGCGAGCGCACCGCTCCGGCTGCCTAGAACCTGCGCTACGGCGTACACAAGCTTCGGGTCTTTAACTCTAGCAACTGGGTGATTGGGGTTAGCGTAGGATCTCAGCAGCGAGACGACGCGGGCGAGAGGCTTCTCCCTGGAGAAATCCAAGCCTAAAACAAGGGTTTCTTTCACGAGGCGATCATCGATAGCCAAGTGCGGGAGTTTCGCGTAGAGATTCGACGTGAAAAGGTGCCAGAGCACGATCAGCGAGTGCGTCTTCCCGAAGCCGAAACCGTGCGCTAAAGCCTCGCCGAACACTCCGGCACCGGCAAGGTACTTTGCAACTCTCTCAACGAACAGCTTAAGCGGCTCAGTGAAGTACGTTACATCGAGAACATAAGCCGGGTCCGCGTACTTAGTTTGCTGAACCCCCTTCTCCCACGAGTCGAGCACTTGGTCGAAGCTCGGTATCAGCTCGCCGCGCAGCTCGCTCGGAGAAACCTTAAGCTGGAAGACCTCGCCGACAGGCCGAGCCGGCATCGACATCGTTTGAACGGGCATTACCACGTTAAAAAGTTCGCGCAGCGGTTTCACGGGATCAGATTAAGCAGCGTGAGCACTGCCAGCTGCCTCTCACCGCCCTCGGCGGAAGGCGCGAGGAATTGGTCCAGCCCCCCACCTCTCTCCCCGCTTAACCCGAGATCGGACGCCCGCGCGGTTTCCAGCAAGACGATGCCCAAAGCTGCCGCCTCCGCAAGACTTTCGGTCGTCCAAGTGAAGAGCCTCTCAGCGAAGAGTTTCTCTTTGATGCTCGCTGCCCTAACAGAGGGGGCTCCACTGCTCCTCAGCGCCAAGTACGCGATATACGCGGCTCTCCCCGGGGCTAGCTGAGATAGGACATCCCAAGGCACCTTGGCGCCGCCTGCCAAAGCCTCGAAGAGCTGAGGCACGTAACCCTTCCCCTCCCCCTTAACCCCTCTTTCAGCCACAAGACCCTTTTCCCTTAGCTTGTCGAGATCGTAGCCCAGTAGCTTAGCCACGGTCTGAGCGAAATCGTAGCTCAGCGGCAGGATGTCAGCCCTAGCCCTACCGCTCTCGAGATCCACCCTAGAGAGGAGCCAGAGAGCCAAATAGCTGCGCGCAGCAGCGTCGCCCGCCATCGCTCCCAGCACGAGAGAGGAGACCTTCGCCGCGCGCTCGGCGTCCAACTTAACGGGTCCCTCCGCCAACGCCTTGCCGATTACGGGGGCAACGAAAGCCTCAGCCGCCAGCGCCGCAGCAGCGTCGAAGAGCTCGTCAAAGCTAGCGCCAACTACCTCGAAGCGCGTCGCAACCGCAAGCGCGGTTCCCAAGATCAAAGTCATCATATCAGCTGGGCTGGCGCCCGCTTCCTTGGCCACGCTCCTAGCCTCCTCTACCGCCTTAACGACCTCCCCTCTAAACCTCGCGTTCCCGAGCAAGCTCCTCCGAACGTCAACACCCACCTCAGCGAGCCTCTGCCGAGATCCCTTTCTGGCAACGATAATCAGGCTTGTCTCTTGAGCAACAACGTTCACCTGCCTTTTGTATCGCTCCTTCATCTCCGTTTTCAACGGCCAAATTCTTGTGACTACGTAGCCGGCCTCATACAGGGATCTGCCTACCGTCCTCCATGCAACATCTGTCGGGTGAGTGAACCAGAGGACGAGGAGCCCGTCATTCTTAAGAACCTTATAAGTTTCTTTAATGAATTGTTTGAAAAGTTTTTCAAAACGTTTATTTTTATCCTCCCTATCGTAAGTCACAACCTCCCTCTCCCGCGGCACGGTGGGGCTCGTCCAGCTCCAGCCAGAAAGCTTCAACCCGGGCTTAAAGTAATACTCGAGTACGGGCCACAAAGCCCTACGCAAAATAACCCAAAAGAACTCGCTCTTATCACTGTAAATCACTTGCTCGAAATAGGGCGGATCCACATTGATCAAATCCACGCTGCTAGAACCGAGCAGGCTGGAGAGATTCGTCGCATCTCCTAAGTATACCGAAACCCTATCGCCAATCCCCGCACCTCGAAATTCGTCGCAAAGGAACTTAAGAACGGGGAGAATTCCCCCAGCGATTCGAGAACTCTTCGATTCTGCATCACTAACTTCCAAGGCCCACTCAAGGCTACGCTCAGGAGATACGACAACCATTTCGCAGTATTCTTGCCTGAAATCTACTGTGCTCTCTCCCCTTAGAGTATGTCCTATTTTCGTACGTGATGGGTCCCAGCTTGTAGCTAAAGTATTATAGTCGGCCACTTTGTCTACTGCAAAAGCTAGGTAGAGGGCTACCGCCGCTCCAAACTCCCCATTCTTGCTTGTAAGTTCTTCAGCCATTTCGGCGACAAGCTTCGAGAGTTTAACTAATGAGAGAAGCTGGCGTGGGTTGAAGAGCATGTACCAACGAGCTAAGCCCCTGTTCCGTGCGGTGCTGGCCCACCTGTTATTCTGAGGAACCTCATCGAGTGGGATGTAACTCTGGAGGTCGAGAACTTCACTGCTCAGATCGCTCATAGCCTGTGTTAACAGTTGCCTCTCTCTAGGGTCTTCCCAAGCTGGGATGAACTCGTTACCAACCTGCTTGATGAAGGGTATGTGCAGCTCCAGCAGTTTCTCTTCGTGCTCAGGACCTACAGGCTCGAACTCTTCGACAATACTTCTCATCAGGGTAGCGTGCTCCCGGAACCACGCGTTAAAGGGGGTTTGCGGGTCACCTCTAAGCTTGAAGCTTTTACCGCAGTACGGGCACTTGACCTCCCTAGCACCAACCCTTTCGAGAGCTTTCCCGGTTTCCCTGTCGGTTGTTTCAACGTGGAAAGTCTTCGCTTCTTTATCGTAGGTCACTTTCACGTACCTCCGCTTAAAGCCGCGCTTCTTCGTGAGCGAGGGTGTAACGCCCTGAAGCGGTATGAGACCTTTACAGAAGGGGCACCTAACCCCCCGAGCGAAAATGTAGTTATCCGCGTCCTCCGGGAAGTACTTCGCTAGCTCGCTCCGAGCTTTCGCGATAAACTGCTTGGCAGTCTTCAGCGTTTCTTCGAAGAGACCTGCATCCGCGTACTTCGCCGGGTACTCCAGGGTAGCCTTCAGGATCAGGTAGGCAACCGGGTTGTACTCCACAGCGATAGCCCTGAAGCCCGTTCTTAACGCCTCGAGAGGAATACTTCCCCCACCCGCCATCGGATCGAGCACCGTGATCATCTCTGGCTCTTTGCCTAACTGTTCGCGTACAAGCTTGGCAATATTCTCCCTTTTCGGATGAGTTACGTAAATGACCTTTCCGCCTCTATAGGCTTCTGAGATTCCTGATACTTGCTCAAATATATCGATGCTCGTGCTCGCAGGTAATATAGATGCTAACGTTAAAGTTCTAGCTGCTCCTGCAGGTCTTCGAGCAAACCACGTATGGATATTGTGAATTCTAGGAAGCCCCCAAATGCTAGCCTCTTTAGATGAAAGAATATTAACCTTTCCTATAGGGAAGTTCTCCTCTATAAAGCGCCGCACCTCAGAGTTGCCGCCAGTTGACATCAGTACACTTCTGTGCACTATCCCATAAATTACTAACTCCATTGCACTAACGCATGCGTCGCGCTTAGTGTTATTTGTTGCCTCGTATACAGCAGAGATTTGTGACTATAATGTTACATCGGTGGGTTGTGTGACATAAATTCTAGCCGGTGAACGAGTGTACGATGTACTTGAAATAAATTTCCAACTCGCGCGCTGTAGCTAGTTTCCGCGCGCTTTACGCTGTTGCTCTTCGCGAGCATTATTTGATCCTTTGTTAACAACCATGGACTCCTCCCATTAACCATTGTTTCAATGCCTGTACTTTCGGACCCGGGTCTCTGCTAGTGGAGAAAATAACGCGCGCGTTGCTCCCGACGGGCAGCAGCTGGGGGTTGTCGACGACGTGTACTTCAACAGGGACCTCACCGCAAAGAAGGTGATCGTGAAGGGGAGCGACGGCCTCAGCTTTGTGGTGAGCGCGAGCCGCTTGGTGCTCAAGGACGGTGTTCTGGTGCTGCAGGAGCCCCCGCAGGCCGACATCCTCCGCGCTGTGAAGGAGACGTGCAAGGCCCTCCTCGAGCTCGTCGAAGCGTACGCTGAAGACGACCCGCAGAGCGGCCTGCCAGCGCTCACTGCAGCGCACGAGCACTTGAAAAACGCGTTAAGCGCGCTAGAGAGAAGCTAGCGTTCGGTAAACGGCATGTGCGCTGTTTCAGCAGGCTCGGTCTCTCCACGGAGGGGCTGCTGAGGGCTCCCTCGTTCGCCGAGAAGCCTTCG
>JAJHRM010000118.1 GCA_020832965.1 Thermofilum sp.
ATAAGGAGGACGCCCCGAGAATGATCAGCCTCTTCAAAAACCTCAACTCCGAGGTCTTCAGGATAGATGAAAAGAGGACATGTGTGAGGTACGTTGGACCCCCAGGCCTCGTAGCGAGGATAATCGCGCACCCCATCTCAAGCACGATCAGGCAGGCAGACATTAACCACTTCATGGCGGAGGTGCTTGAGAAGCTCAAAAGCTACAGTGTCGAAATCCGGCTCGCAGGGGTGTACTAGGGCCTCGCGCGCCTACGGCATGCCGTGGGACTATCCAGTGGAGCTACACGTATACGAGGAAGAGGAGTGCAGGGAGGCGCTGAAGCGCGTGAAGCACGTGGAGATAATCCCCGGGCGCTAGAGCGCCGGGCGCTACCCCGCCTTCTCAGGGGAGCCTTCGCGGGGAGCTCCTAGCGCCCGACTCGAGGAGGGATCTAACCCTCTCAACAACTCCCCCGAGGCTTGGTAGCAGCGCTTTCGCGAGGCTGCCCCTGTCGCCCTCGATCCTCGGGAGCTCCTCGAGGAACGGCAGGCAGCCGACGGGCTCCACGCCTATGAACGCCTTCACCTCGTCGCTGCTGCTGCACATGTTGGCGACTACGCCCAGCGTCTCCACACCCTCCTGCCTCAGGAAGTCAAGGATCCTCCTCGTCGAGACAATGCTCATCCTGTCGCAAGTCGATACGACCAGGACCCTCGCCCCCCTGCAGAGGCGTAGGATCTCAAGCAGCGTGTCCGAGAGCCCGGGGGGTGTGTCCACCACGAGCACCCTCCCACCCCACCGGGTTACAGCGAGCAGCTCCCTGAGCGCCTCAACGCTCTCGCGCCCACGCAGCGGTAGGGCCCTGTCCTTGGAGTAGAAGGCTATGCTCATGAACTCAAGGTTCGGCTCCACGCCCACGGGCAAAACCCCCCTTTCCTCCCTCGGCGTTACGCTTTCGACTTCGACCCCCAGCATGACGTGGGTGGTGGGGTTCGTGAAGTCTGAGTCCAGGAGGCTCGTCGGGACCCCCGCGCGCGCCAATCCGAGCGAGAGGCCCACCGAGACCGTTGTCTTCCCCACTCCCCCCTTCGGGCTGGCCACCGGGACGACGAGCCGGAAGCCCCCCAGCCTCTCCCTCACCAGCGGGACGCGGAAGTCCTGCTTCACTCAAGCCACCCTGACCTCCACCCCCCTCCCCCTCACGATCTCGAAGTCTCTGCTCCCACACCTGGGGCAAGAGTAGTACGAGTGGACGACCTCGGGCACGAAGTGGACAGCCTCCCGGAACTCCTCCCCAAGCCCCCACTCCCCAAGCCTCCACTCGTGGCCGCAAGCCCTACACCTGAAAACAGCCTCCTCCCGCGTGACCCTGACGCACTCGACGCTGACCCCCCTCCCCTCCCGCAGCGAGCCCAGGAGCTCCTCAAGGGCAAGCCTAAACACCTCCTCATCCACGCCCTGAAGCTCCCCCAAAACAACCTCCACACACCCAACCCTCCCGCTCTCCGCCGCCAGCTCCTCAACAGCCTTAACGACGGCCTCCGCAAGCGCCCACTCATGCATAAGCAACACCCTAAATATGCCCAAACGCAGGCATGCAGCAAGGGGAATCGTACAGCTCGTTATATTAAATTTTCTTTTTAAGCGCGCACTAGCTCTTGAGAATGGTAGTGGACCAGCCATCTGATGGGAAAGGCGATGAGGGAAATTCCGGAGGAAGACTTCAGGCAGGTGGCTTACTAAAAGAAAAATAGCAGGGTGAAGGAAAAACGAAAGGATTCAGCGTGCGCCTCAAGAATATTCACGGTTTGGAGGAATTAAAAAATGATGTGCCTCAAGGGAATGAGGTGTATCTATTGTCTTTCACAGACGAGGTGTCTGGCCTCGTCTTCGAATATCCACCAATAACAAGTGTAGAAGATTTACAAAAATACATAAGAATAGACACTAGCCATCCTAGAGAACATTTCTCGCGTTTCCGCGTGCGCTACGACCTCACGGGCGAGAGCTTCCCGAAGCCAGGCGAGCTAGCCGACAAGGTCTACGTCAGCGGCTTGGAGGTCAGGACGCTGAGGATGGAGACCTCCAAGCCTGCGCCAAACGGCTTCACGGCTGGGTCAGACTGAGGTTCAGGAAGAACGCTTCTCAGAGCGACAAGAAGCTCATAGCCGGGCTCCTGAAGTTCAGAGAAATCACCAATGTTGGCGGGAACAGGACCGCGGGTTACGGGGTGATAAGTGTGTCCGGGTTGGCGAGCGCTGAAAGAAGCGCTAGCGAGTGATTTAAATACGAGCAACACTTATAATGCTTTTTAGCTATTGCACCTTGGCAATGGTGCCTCGATGTCCACCTCAGTAGCCGTCGAGCGGCTGATTTCAAGGGCCCTAGAGGAGGCAGTGTCGAGGATAGTTAGGAAGGTCTCCGAGGGGAAGAAGCTGAGCGATAGGGAGGTCACCGTGCTCGTGATGAGCCTGATGGTGAGGAGGTTTGACGACCTAAAAGAATACGCCGATGAGAGGTTCAATGACCTGAGGGGGTACGTTGATAAGGGGTTCGAGGACCTCAAACTCTACGTTGATAGAAGGTTTGATGATTTTAAGGCGTATATTGATGGCAGGTTTAACGCTGTTGATAGGAGGTTCGAAGCCATTGTCAAGAGGTTCGAATCCGTTGAGAAGAGGATTGATGGTCTTGAAAAGAGGATCGACTCTCTCGAGAGTAGGCTGAACGTTGTCCACAGCGAAGTTTCCTCAATAAAGACGGATATAATAAAGATGATGAGGGAGCTTCTGGAGAAAGCTATGGAGAGGGGAGAAGCTAAACCGCTGGATAGGCTTGCTGGACCAAGCGGAACTCTTAAAACTTAGCGCGGCGCGCGCTGTCGAAGCACACGGCTTTTATGTGCACGCAGATGTGCGGGCCGCTTCGAGCGGTTCATGCGCGCTCCTACATCATGCCCTTCTCTCTGGCATCTGAGCACCTCTCTCCGAGGTGTACATGGGCTCTGCGCCTCGTAGCTTACAAGGTATGTTTTAGGAGACCATCATTTGAGGTCAGGAGCATCAGAGTGGTTGATCACAATGGTTATCCATCCCTTAAAATCCTCCTCAGTACAAGTGCATATCCTATTACTTTCCATCTTCTCACGCCAGAGGGTGAGGAGATAGGCTCATACACTGTTGAGAAGTCAGAGGAAGCAGTATACCTGGATTTACCTGGTCCGAGTACCAACATAATCGGACCGAAAACATATTGTATAAAAGCATTTTATGAGGATTTGCTACCATTGGATTATAACACCACGATAAAAGGGTCACAGGCATATCTAAAGATCGTGAATGTCACGACAAGAGCAGAGCCTTCTGGCTTAAGGGCAAATATTATTGCAGAAGTTGAGAACATGGGAGACGTTCCTCTATACCTGAACAAGAAAAATAGCAGACGCGCGCTGAATGAATCTAAAGTGACCCAGTTCACAGCGTTCCCGAGCCCCTCCCGTACGCATCAGAAATGAGCGAATGAGAGTAAAAACGGCACGCGCGCCTTCTCCTTACTAGGGCTCCAGCGATTACGCCAGCAACGATTACGCTGATCGCCGCGTAGAGCCTTGTGTAGTTTGGTGTATATGCTATGCGTAGTGTGGCTGGTTTACTGACCACTAGGGTTAGTCTCGTGGCGTTCGGCTCTAGCACAATTAACCCACCTAGCTCACTGTACGCAGGCGCATTTATTGACAGTGGGCAGCCTGGTTGGAGCCAAGCTGTGTAGTTCACAGTCAATTCACCATTTACGTAAATGGGTTTGGTGGATGTTACGGTCACTAAGTACCTAGGCGACCAGGAGATGCTCAGCGCGGTTGGTGCGTTGATTAGTATGGTTCCGCTCCCAAAGTTGGGAACCAGCATGGTACCGTTGCTAAGCACGTAGTTGTGGACGGTAATGCTGAGGGCAGTGCCCGGCTCCACCCAGGCTGTGTAGTTGGTTGTAACTACACTGTTGACCACTATTGGGAGTGGCGATTGGATGCTCACTAGGTACTGCCTCTGGTACTGGGGCCGTATGTCGTAGGTAGCGAACCACGTCCGGCTTGGCAGTATCGTTATCGAGGCATTAGTGACCCACCGGTCGTTGAGGTGGTAGCCCTGCAGCGCATACCTCTCGTTGCTGCCCACGTAGATCAGGCTTGGAATGTTAACTGTCACCGGTTGGGTGATGTACCCCTCGAAGGAGCGGCCGGAGACCGGGTTCCTATAGGATACGTACGTCATAGGCAGGGCAGGGACCTCGGGCTGGGGGTTGATCATGGTTGGCGTGAATGCGCCGGGCGTCATCAGGGCGGCGAATGCGCCTGGCATGGTGACGTTGATGTCGGCTGTGGCAGACTCGCCTGTGAGACCAAAGTTGTAAATGCTGGGAAGTGAGGACCACGCGCTGCCCTTCCAGTAGAGTAGCGCCAAGGTTGCGCTCAGCCTATTAAAGCGGGTCCACTCGTCACAGCAGTACCCGGCAAACACGAGTTCTGCATCCATGGGATACTTGCTGCTGCAGAGCTTGGCGCCTGTAACTTCAAAGTAAGCATCTACCGCTGGTTGGAATGGCGTAATTGTTACGTTATCGTACCAAGCGACGATTGGGGCCCTGTACTCGCCGCACTGGATAATCACATAGCCGAAATCTACGCGGACAGCTTCACCCCTGACGTAAGCCTTCATCACCAAGTAGCCGGAAAGCGGCAGAGAGTAGGTGGTGAGCGGCGTCCCCCTCACATAGAATTCCCCCCATGTTGAATTATAGACCTTGCCGCCGCCTTTGATCGATTGCCCGGAAAGAGCTGAAGAGGGGGTAGTGAGATTCCATAGGTTGTTCCAGATCGAGAGTAGTGACTCATTAGTCTTAAACCCGATAATATTCTGAGCCCAGTAGTATTGTTCGCGCCCATCAGCCAGTTTAACCATCACTACGGCGTTAAGCTGCAGGCTGGCACCGTCGTTAGGCGCTTCGAACCTCGACTCGCCCTCTGGGTTATAGGCACTAATCGAAGTTACATTGAAGTAACCCATTAGCTCATTCGTGATTATAGGCTGAGCTGGGAATGATGTGATGCCAACGGGCAACCCCGTTCTATTAGTCAAGTATATCTGCAAGTGATAATCTACGCTCGGTATTGGGAAGACGACTACGTAGTACTTCCCGGGCTCGTTGACGGGTATCGCTAGTAGAGAGCCGGCACGTATCACTCCGTGGTAAATCGCGGGCTCTGGCTGTCCAGCTCGCCATCCATTGAACGACGCTTGCGTAAATATAGCTAGATTGAAGACGTGGGGGTCAGCGCTGGCTACTACTACGTAGCCAGGTGCTGCGAAAGTTACAAACCAATACGCGAATGCCCCCTGAGGTGGCTGAACTATCGCGTAGGCATGGGTGGCAATGTTTTCACGCGTAGGACTTCGCATGGCTGCGGAGGTGCCATTAACTAGAATCCTGCCATTACTCGTAGCTATCGTTGAGGATGGGAGCGGTGGTGGTCCCCCATGGACGGACTCTATGGCGTTTCGTTGCAAGCTTGGCTCTCGCGCTTCCCGCACGCTCGCTTGCTGCGCAACGGATGCCATCAGCAAGGCAATAATTGCTATGCTAGCTACTGCCAGTGCTCTCCGATTCACAGCCCCGCAAGATAGTTCACCATTACTTATGTTTTTCTCCTGTAGCGCACGCTTAAGCGCCGGTAGCGCTTAAAGGATCAGCCCCCACAAGGAATAGCGCGCGTTTGGGGTCTGGCACAATATTGCACCGGCATTGAGGAATGTCGCCCTCGGTGAGTAGAACCCCCACAAGCCTCACCTACAGGCTCTCTGCAGCTTTGCGCCCATGCACAACACTTC
Source organism: Thermofilum sp. (assembly GCA_020832965.1). The sequence goes on from JAJHRM010000118.1 coordinate 5,865, forward strand.
GGCGCGCTAACGATGAGTTATTAAAGGTCCAGCCAGTATTCATTCTTCACTTGACGAGGGCGCTCGTTAGTGAAATGCCGCGTGTGCGCTAACCCCTGTACACGTATGCTTTGTTCTTGTCGAGCCCCCTCCACGCGATCTTCAGCCCAGCCTTTGCTATCGCGCGGTAGGCCTCCTCCTCGCTGAGTCCCAGGCTCCCGAGGCTCTCCAGGACCCTCGCGAGGCTCTCCCTCTCTATCCCCGAGAGGTATTCCATGGCTTTGGGCGGCGGGGGCTCCTCCTCCTCGGCGGCCCTCCTCGGCTGCGGTCCTTCTAGCGCCTTGAGGTACCTGTAGACCTTGTCTACGGGGACCTTCTTTTCGAAGAACACGACCTCGTGCCCCAGCTTTGAGAACTCCTCGGCGCAGGCATTCTCCCTGTTAACCGCGACGATCAGGTTGACCCCCTTCAGAGCCCTCAGCTTCTCGAGCTTCCTCTCGATGTACCCGGGGGTCCAGAAGCCGACTATCTCCAGGTAGACCCTCTTGTCCCCCAGCTCGAACGCGAAGTCGGGCAGGAACACGTGCCCCTGGACGACGAGCGGCTCAGGCTCCCTGAGGATCCTCCAGCTGCTGCGTAGCGAGAGGAAGCCCCTGTAGAACGACTCCTCCAGCGCGCTGTCGAACTCCACCTCGACCCTGGCGCTCCTCGGCATGGGCGGGGACCCGGGCTTGGCGAGTTCGAAGATCAGCGTGCCCCTCCTGCCCCTGACCGGGGCCCTCACGCTCCACCACTCCGCCTCCAGGATCAGGGGGAGGAGCTTCGCGAGGCGCGTCCCGTACCTCTCGGTCTGGCGTAGCAGGCTTGCGGGTCCCTCGACTTCTAGAACTAGGCTTGAGCCCTCCTGCCTGGCGATGTACATCAGCCCGAGGAGCTTGATGCTCCTGAGAATGCTCTTGACCTGCTGCCCGCCCGCCCTGAGCCGCGCCTCCACCCTGAGTGCCCTGAAGAGGAGCGTCTGTGCGAGGGACAGGTTGTACTCCCTCAGCAGCTCCTCCCCGCTCACCTCCTCGAAGCCTGAGACGACGTACTCCTCCTCGTACACGCTCTCAAACACCCTCTCCACCTCCTCCACGCTCAGGTTGAGCCTCTCGGCAACCTTCCCGAGGACCCTCTCCCTCTCCTCCCCGGACAGGCACGCGCCGTAGGAGCCTGCCTCGCGGAAAACCTCCAGCCTGAGCCTGACGGGGTCCACGCTGCTCCGGGGGCTCTGGAGCGTTGCCCTCCTGTACAGCAGGTGGGAGAGACCCCTGACGAACTTGTAGTGCAGCCCCAGCCTTATCGCCGTCTCCTCAAGCCTCCTGAGCTCCTGGTCCAGCTCGCGCCTCCTCCTCCCCACGCTCCCCCGGAATATGCTCACAGCCTCGTCCGCGATGTACAGCTCCTCATCGCTCAGGCTCGAGAAGCGCGGCAGGACCCTGCCCCTGCGGACCCTGACCAGGAGTAGCTCTGAGGGGAGCATCCGCCCTCAATGAAACGCATGCCCCCCAGCCTATAAAGCCTTTCCAGCCAATTTTCACCGAACTCAGGGATAGGTTTTAATACGGCTGCCGCCTCCCCCTCAGCTGTGAAGCTCCTGTACGACAGGGGCACGCTGCTGCTGGAGGGCAAGCCCCCAGGCCTCAGGGTCCCGGGCTACTTCGCCTACGACAGCCGCGTGAACAAGTACAGGA
>JAJHRM010000119.1 GCA_020832965.1 Thermofilum sp.
GAAACTATACCCACGCGCCCGGGTTTAAAGTAGTCTCCAGGCATTATCCCCACCTTCGATTTCCCAGGAGAGATCACTCCAGGAGTATTTGGTCCAATAATCGTGGCTCCCTTGCTTGCAGCATACCTAACAAATCGAATGGTTTCATGAACGGGTATGTGCTCCGTCACTACAACAATCGTTTTAATCCCTGAATCCACTGCCTCGTAGACCGCATCCGGAGCGAACCTCGCTGGAACAAATACTATCGATGTGTTTATTTCCGGGTGCTTTTCGAGGGCCTCATCGACTGAACTATAGACGGGCACGCCCTCGACGACGGTACCCCCCTTGCCGGGGGACACGCCTGCAACAACTCGTGTGCCGTACTTAAGCATCTGCGCAGTGTGCAGCATCCCCTGCTTCCCAGTAATACCCTGCACCAGAACCCTTGTTTTTTCATCTATGAGTATAGCCATTACCTCACCACCTCTGCTACCGCCTCTTCAAGGCTTTGGTAAGGCAGGATCCCGGCTTCTTGGAGTATTCTCCTGCCTTCCTCCTCCATGAAACCCGAGAGTCGGACAACCACTTTAGCCTCCCTGCCCCTAACTTCCTTCAACGCCCCTACTACTCCCCGAGCAACCTCATCGCACCTAGTAATTCCCCCCAGGATGTTGATGAGCACTCTGCTTATATGTTCCTGGCTAAGGACAAGTTTTAACGCCTCCTTTACTCTCTCCATTTCCGCTCCACCCCCAAGGTCGAGAAAGAAGCCCGGTTTTCCTCCGCAATCGCTTACAGCATCTAGAGTTGCCATAGTTAGACCTGCGCCATTTCCGATCACGGCGATGTTCCCATCGAGCCTAACCGCAGTAAAGCCCCTGCTTATAGCCGCGTAGCTTAAAGCATCAAGCTCAGAGAAGTATCTTTTAGCAATGTCCGAAAGCCTCTCATCCCCCAGTGCGTCGTCATCAATTATTCCCTTCCTATCTAGAGCAAGAACACCATCTTCTGTTAATGCCAGAGGGTTAATCTCTAGCAGCGTGAAGTTATAATCCTTGAATACTCTCCAGAGGCCATTAAGGAAAATGCTAGTGGCGCCATAGGGAATCTCCAGATAGTTCGCCACCTTCCTCGCCATGTAGTCTCTCAGCCCCTCAAATGGATCAATGAATATTCTAAGCAACCCTTCAGGGAGCCTCACGAGCTCTTCTACGTCCATACCTCCATATCTAGAGGCGAGTAGAAGGTAGCCCTGAGGCGCGGTCGAAACCATAAGTGATACGTACATCTCTCTTAGGATTGTTTTCTTCTCCGAAACCATTACATATCTTATTTTCTCTCCCTGAAACTTCCACGACAGCATCTCTTCAGAGATTTTTATAGCTTCGTCAACGCTCCCCGCGGATTTGATTAAACCAGCCTTGCCTCTACCCCACCCCCGCACCTGAGCTTTAACGATTAGCGGAGGCGTGAGACCTTGTAAACAGGGCATTACATTTTCTAGGGCACCGCCTAGTAGGCAGGAGTTCTCGACAGGGATCCCCGCACTTTGAAGCATTTCTTTTATTTCAAACTCGTAAGGTATCATCATTGCTTCGTAGCCGAGGAAATATTTTTTGCTTGCGTATACGTGAGGATGACGAAACTCTTTTAAACAATGGTTGTTAATAGAGTAAGGATCGCTTATGAGGAAGAGCAAGGAGAAGGGTAGATCCGGCTCCCTTAGGCCTGCGCATCTCGAGAAGCCTGAATGGGTGAAGATGAAACCAGAGGAAGTGGAGGAGCTCGTCGCCACGCTGCACAGGAAGGGTTACCCACCCTCAATGATTGGCACTATTCTTCGGGACCAGTACGGGATCCCACTCGTCAAGGCTATCACTGGAAAAAGCATACTTCAGATACTGAGGGAAAGAGGGCTCGCTCCAGAGGTACCAGAAGACTTGCTAAACTTGATGAAAAGAGCCGTTAAAGTTAGGAAGCACTTAGATGAGCATCCAAAGGACTATCACTCTAAGAGAGGTTTACAGCTAATTGAAAGCAAGATTCATAGGCTTTCAAAATACTACAAGAGGGTAGGCGTTCTCCCGGCCGACTGGAAGTACGACCCATCCAAGATAGCCCTCTACTCTTAGGAAAAGGTTGCAGCTTATAGCCCGGGGTTTGCTGTTGGGTGCGATAGATTCGCTTGAAAGCCTAAAACGCAGTTTCCAGGTCTTCTTAGAATCTATTAGGCATGAGGGGTGCGAAGTTCTCGTAGTTTCTCACTATGATGCGGATGGCTTGAGTTCTTTTTCGATCCTTGCATATTTTCTGAAAAGAAACAACATCCCCTTTCATGCCACCTTCGTAGAACAGGTTTACCCTGAAACGCTCAATCAGATTCCTCTAGAAGCATACCCGTTTGTGATTTTTCTTGACCTGGGAAGCGGCTACAAGCATCTAATCAGGGAGAAAATCAGCGGTAAAACGAAGGTGCTGATAATAGACCACCATATACCCTCCGACTCGCATGCCACGAAAGAACTCGTAGAAATAAACCCCTACCTGGCGGGTCTAAATGGTTCAGAGGAGACAAGCGCCTCCACCCTGACTTACTATTTTTTGAGAGATTACCCGGAGGTAAGAAAAGTAATACACTTAGCTGTTGTAGGTGCCCTTGGTGATAGACTTGATAACGGGGACAACTACTCCTTCAAGGGTATAAACAAGGAAGTTTTAGAGGAGGCATTAAGAGAAAAAATTATTCAAGCAGCAATAGGCATTAGACTGTTTGGAGGGGCTAGCCGTCCAATAGTCCAGGCACTCGCAAATACTGTTGATCCATTTATCCCCGGGCTTTCCGGCAACGAATCCGCATGTTACAGTTTCTTGAAGAAGATAGGGATAGAGCCAAAACAGGGTGACACGCTTAGAAGCCTAGGGTCCCTGACCAGCGAGGAGACAGCAAACCTCGCCACAGAACTAGTAAAATACATGATTTTGAGCGGGGTCTCCGTGAAGGACGCTCAAAGAATAATCGGATACAATTACTACCTTTTATCTGAAAAGCCTGAGAGCCCCCTCAGAGACCTCCGGGAATACTCATCTTTACTAAATGCCCTTGGGAGACTAGATGCGTACGGTACAGCTCTGGCGATCAATCTTGGGTATAGAGGTGTCCATCTTGCAAGAGCAGAGGCTATAGCTAGGGAGTATAGGAGAATACTGGCTAGATTAATCAATACTGTAAACGAGAATTTTGATAAAATATCTCTACATGGCAGGGAGACATTAATAATAAAGTTGGAAGAGGCTACACCTAAACTTTCAGGCCCCCTTGCAAGTATTCTCGCCTCCACCATCGCGAACAAGTTGCAGTCGAAGAAGATTATTGGCGTCGCGGTTCCATACTCAGATAAAAAATTCAAAGTTTCATTCCGCAGACTTGTCGACAACATTGATGTTGGAGGGCTACTTCAGCAACTTTCCAGAAAGCTGGGCTTTGACGGCGGCGGTCATCCTGCGGCAGGCGGCGCACTGCTGGACGAAGAAAAAATAAAAGAGCTATTGAAGACTATCTAGCGGCGATGATGTGCATTCTGCGCGCGGCGCGCATGGCGAGGCTGGAACGCATAACCATGAAAGCAATTTACCAACCCCAAAATGATACCCATAACCCGCGTAGAAGGCGGGTAACAGGCGCGTACCGAAGACTACTTGAGGTGAGCAGATAAGTATTCGTAAAAATCTTCCGGGCTTCCGGTCTCTATGCCCACTTCTTCCCTAAAAAACCGGTACACATTTCTGATGTCATTTAAAAGAAAATCGCGGGCATTAGGATGAGAAGTAAGAACAGCAGACCCCCAGTCTATGACTATCAGTTCACCATTTTTTACGAGGATGTTATATTCGCTTAAGTCTGCATGAACCATTTTCGCCTCTAGAACCATCTTCTCTATGATCTCTTTAAGCTGATGAAAGCTTTTCTCGGGGTCTCTCAAGGTTGCATCCTTTAAGAGCGGAGCTGGCACACCATCTTCCCCGATAAACTCCATAACGAGAATGTTTTCGTAGACAACTATGGGTTTAGGGCATGGTATGCCGAAGCTCGCTGCTCTCTTCAAGTTTCTGTACTCTTTCCGAGCCCACAGGTAGATAAGTTCTCTTCCTCTTATGCCTGCGCCTTGAAACCTTGGATCCCCTATAACATACTTTAATCTTCCTCTCCTAAATTCAGCTGTAATGATCATGTAGATCTTTACGGCAAGGTCTTCCCCATTTTTCCCCTTACCCCAGTACACTCTCGCCTCCTTTCCGGTGGAAACCGTGCCATAGAGCTTAGAGAGGACCCCCTTATTCATTAGGTATATGACAGCCAGGACTGTTCTTTGATCGAATACATCTTCTAAGACTTCCCTAACCGAAGAATTTCTGAGGCTCAAACTAGATCCCTTGAATGCGCTCCCATAGCTCCATCCTTCTCCTCCTCAACTCGAAGCTGTGGCGCTCCAAAAACTTCATTACTGCCTGATGGCTCTGACCAGAAACGAGACGGGTTAATGCCTCTTTAGCAATCTTGCATTGCTCAAAGTCTCCAATAATACCGATTAGCTTTTCCCCGACGACAATTTTAGCGCCAGTCATATCCTCCAAGGTTTTTCTAAAACGCCCACCAGCGCCTATTACCCTGGCCTTTATCCGTATTAAATCCTCTCTGTTCCTAGCAACTTCTCTCAAATCGATTACGTCAAGGTCGTACGCATCGTCCTTTAAGAGCAAGGCTTCTTCAATGCCAAACCCTATGGATATAGCCTTTAATGCCTTCTCAGCCATGTACACATTATACAATGTTGCCCCCTCGCGTGGCCCAATGTATGCTACCCCCTCGTCAGGTTTAACTTCTATCGTGACATTAAAAGCCTCCTCTAACTTCAACTTATTCGCACCGTCCTTGCCTATTAGTAAGCCAATTTTCGATGGGTCTACGGGTACGGGCAGCTTCCCAGGCGTGCCTTTCTCAGACATATCTAGACCAACAGAAAAACACGAGGCCATATTATTATCTTTCCCCATTCCGTATAAGACATGCGAAAATCTTATAGCCTCATGGTTGCAAATATCGTTATTGGCGGGGGTGCCCGAGCTAGGACAAAGGGGGCGGACTGAGGCTCCGCTGGCGTTGACAGCCATGTGCTGGCGCAGGCCTGCCCGGGTTCGAATCCCGGCCCCCGCACTACCCATTTCTAACTCGTTTTCATGGTTCAAATAGAACCTAAACGTTCTATCGGTTTTTTGAGGAATCCAGGGAAAAGGATTGGTAGCCCGGCGGGGATTCGAACCCCGGATCTGCGGGGCCAGAGCCCGCCATGCTTGGCCGCTACACCACCGGGCTTTACGAAAAATGAAATTACAACCTGGATTTAAATCTTCTCTCATAGGAGCGCGCGCTCTTGGGCTTTTAAAAGTTATGGCTTTGGTTTGTGTCTGGCATCTTCGTAAGCAGCTTTCCTCGCCGGAAGCTATCCAAGGAGACTAGGAGAAGTAGAGTTGTTTTGTGCTAAGCGTGTGTGACAGAGTGCACGGCAGCGCTAGTCTCTACTCTACACTCGCTACTTAACGCGGCGCACTATTATTTCACTAGGTAGTCAAGTGGTCTTTGCCAATACTCTCTTGTCGAGTTGAGGGGTCCAGTAGCCAGCGTATTGTTCAATCCCCACTCCTCTCTCAATGGATATTATTGTTATTTTTTTAGCTCCTAATCTTTCTTTAAGTATCTCCAGCCCCTTCCAGGGATCTGTGTGTTCACCGCATGTGAACACGTCCACAGCCGCGTAACCATACTCGGGCCATGTATGTATGGAGATGTGGGATTCGGCAACCAGCACATAGCCGCTTACACCATGGGGTTTGAATCGGTAGAAATCAAAGCCTACGATTGTGCTATTAGATGCGACCGCTGCGTCTAGAAGTGCCGTTTTGACGACTTCGAGACTATCAAGTAGCTTGCCGTCGCACTCGAACATCTCAACAATTAAGTGGCGACCTACGCCGCCTCTTCCCACCCCTCTATTTTTCCCCACCATCTCTATGCAAAATCACTTTAGATGGATGATATTTAAGATTACCCCTTAATCTTGTCCGAGAAGGTAGTAATAATTTTTTAGCCAGTCAATTCTGCCGGGCCTATATTTCTCGTCATTGCGAAGTAAGATGTTATTTAAAGTTTCAATGATTTCTGGAATTTTCCTCCCAGTGATGTCAATTTCTAGAACCTTGCCATAACCAAAGTACCTGATAGCGTCAATGAGCACACTGTCCAGTATCTCAGACTCGACGTTTTGCTTGACCTTTACAGCTGGGTATCCACGCCTCTCCAGGCGCTTCCTCAGCTCTAAGGGATCTAGTCTTAGAACAAGAACCCGGTTAACTTTTCCGGGAGGAACAGCTTCAACGACATGTGTATCTACGATTTCGTTGCAGGTTAGAATATTTTCCAAGAATTTTCTTAGCTGAGCAGTATCCACCACTGCTGACTGCGTTTCGGAGTCGAAGCCCTTAACAAAGCCCTTTTTCCTAGCGAGGTCAGCAACATCTATGTACTTCTTGCCGGTTAAGCGTGATAGCTCCAGCGAAACGGTAGTTTTCCCCACCCCCGGAGTGCCAGTCACTAGAATAGCCATTGATGAAACTCATATATTGAGTGTTAAAAAGTTTAGCCTGCAAGAGTCGTGAGAATACTTAGCGCGCGGAAAACCTAGTCCTCATTTATGTAATTCATCCAGCGCGCGCTGCGTTAATAAATCCTTAATGCGCGCTTGCAAAACTTCAAAAAATTCTTCAAAAAAATGATAATTTTTTATCCATTTACGTGCACATTTCTTAAAAATCTTCACATATTTCCCCGCATTCTTTCACGTTTTTCCAGCAGGCTTAGCCCTCGTGGGCGGAGCGGCTTTGCCCAGCGCGAGCTACAGTATCCCCGCTCGATGAGGAGCCTTTCAAGCTCGCTGCAGCCCCCTCCAGCAGCCTCTTCCTGTCCTCCTCCCGCGCCCGCAACACGCTGCGCATCGGGCCCCTCTCGTGGCCGATCTCCTCCACCGTGAGCATGGAGCCGTGAAGCAGATCGTCGCCCCCAACTCCCTCGCCGAGGAGCTCCCCAGCCCTCCTGCACGCGTAGTTCGCAGCGAGGTGCATGGAGTCTAGCAGGACGCTGCTGAGCCTGTCCAGGAACCTGAAGTAGAACGTCGGCGCCATCCCCATGCCACGGCGAAGAGCGGAAGCCCGAGGGCTGCGAGCGCAACGCTCCTGCACGCCCTCCACGTGTCCCCCCTCCTGCCCTCGAGTATGTGCCTCAGGAGCCCAGGTACTCCCTCCGCATGCTGAGCTGGCGCGGGGGTGCTTGCATGAGCAGTTATCGGCTTATCTGTGCTTACTTTCGGTCTACTCCAACAACAACGCTTTTCTACTGTGATGAGCTCACACGGCGTGTCTAGAAATGCCCGGGAAGGTGGCTGGGGAGGAAAACC
>JAJHRM010000120.1 GCA_020832965.1 Thermofilum sp.
TGGTCAACGCTGATACTCGACGTGATCGCCGACGCGGCGAGAAGAGGCTGGATCTAAGCTCCTATAATGCTCCGTATCCCTTCAACCTCTTTTTCAGATAAACCGCGCACTCCTTCTATTAAGCGGCCGTGAGGAGGGCAGGAAACGCATCGCCACGGAAGCAATTCTTCCCGAACCGAGAAAGCTAAGAAAGCACTTTCGGACGAGTTAATTCTTTCCATTATCTGCTCCCAAAAATTATCCGATGGAACCCCTATAATCACAGCAAGTACCTCATTCTCTTTCAGGAGGATCGCTACAGGCAGTGTAGCATTCAAATTTAATAGCAACTGACACAATCGCATCTCGGAGCGTTCATCTTTTCTCACAATAAAATTATCCGTAATTGTTCCAAGCTTAGCTCTAATAGTATTTACCGCAATGTTGCCGTGATCATAGATCAATACTAAAATTTTCTTGGAAGATGTCAAATCTAATGATAATAAATAAGCTAATACAATCGCAGTCATAAGTATTATCATAAAAACTATTCTCAACTTAAATTCGGATGCTAATCCCATACGATCTCACTTCGATCTCAAAAGCCTCTATCTCTTCGATGTATGCACCGCGCCCTCCTACGCTCACCACCCTATCTCCAACTTTCACAAGCAAGGTTTCAACACCCCTTAAGGGGTCGCTATAAGTGTCAACGGCGTAGCCTTCAATTTTTACTTTTTCACCATTCCTCACGAGCCTGCCTACAATGCTCACAGATGGCGCAATACCTTTTGAAAGTAGAAAACGCACATGGTCGAGCGCTCTTGCCAAGTTACTATATCTACGTTTCTCTAAACTTTCTAAGTTCCTAAAGATAAGTTTAGCCTCTTTTCTCAAATAATTAAAGAAATATACTGCAAAAATCCCCATTAAATTCTCATCTGTAATTTCATAAGCTATAGGCTCGCTCTTTTCATGATTAACAATTACTAAAACTTGAGAAAAATCGGGAATTACGAACTGTGGCGCTCTCGTTGGTCTGTGCAGTACCTCATCGGAAACCGAAATAAATAATTCATAGCTGATATTTTCGTTTCCAAGAAGAACTAAGCAAATTGAAACATCTTTGCTCTTTTCTTTTAAAATACCTAAATAATTTTTAAGAAAGTTAGCATAGGCAGCGATAAGTAGCTCATGGTTAGCAGAGGTTATCGCTTTACGAATTAAATTATCAACTGCACTTTTACCTTTTGCTATCCAAACCCCCTCTTCTTCGTTTTCAGATTTACTTTGCGATGCAAATTCTATTAACTGATTAACATATTTTAACGAATCATAGTATTGCCTGCTGATAAAGTTTACTAGAGCTATGCGGGGATCGACAGCTTTATATCGTCGAGGTCTAGTGTTAGAAATCTCTATTAGGCCTTTTTCTTCCAGTGATCTTATTACATCATAGATTCTGGAATACGGAACTTTGCTTAATTTTGATAAATCCGTACTTGTCAAAGGACCAAATAATAGTAATGTGACATAAACTTTTGCCTCATACTCTTTCAAGCCTAATTTCATAGCAATTTGATAAAGATTTTCTAAATGTTCACCCGAAGGCATACTGATTCAGGAATTTTTACATTCCAGTTATTTTCTTTAAACGAGGATTGAAGTATTCATCGAGTCCTATGTTTATCAAATTGAACGCTACGAATATTGCTGCCAGCAAAATCAATATGAAAGCCATAGTGAACGGCATGAGCGATAGGTAGCCCATGGGTATGTAAATGTTAATCAGGTAACCGAGAGTCGGTACATCGGGTGGACCCAATCCGAGGAACCTGAGAGCAGTTTCCGCCATTATGGACCCCATCGTTGCGTAGGAAAAGGATACGACGATATAAGGCAGAAGGTTTGGTAGTAGTTCGAAAAATATGATTTCATAAGTTTTTAAATTTGTTATAATAGCTAATTGAACAAATTCCCTGCTCTTCAGACTTAAAACTTGCGAGCGGATTGCTCTGGCAGCTCCTGGCCAGCTAAAGGCCGCTACAAGCAGTCCGAAGACCGGCATACTCCTGATCGTTACGTAAGCGGCTAGCGTGGCGAAGATGGGCCACGTGGGTATTACCAGCAAGGTATCGGTAAACGAGCGCAGCGCATGATCTAACAAGCCGCCCTTATAGCCTGCCGCGAAGCCTATGACCACGGCTATTAACGTAGCAAAGAAGCCTCCTATTATGCCGACAGCTAACGAGTTCCCGAGACCCACAAGCGCCATCGCTAAGATGTCTCTGCCATAGTGGTCAGTACCTAACGGATGCTCGGGCGAGGGGTAAAGCGAGGGGTAGAAAGTTCCAGGGATCGTAGGATCTCTAGCGAACCGCGCCTTGTAAATCGCAGCGCCAAGTGTGGCCAGCAGTAAGAGAACGGCTAGAATTGATGCGCCAGCAAGGACTTTTCTATTAGATCGTATAGTGTTGAAAACTTTCTTCGCCAGCTTGATAGTTTCACTCACCGTAACTCACCCTAGGATCCACGAAGGGGTATATCAGGTCAAGGATGAAGCTTGCTGTTAATACTGTCAGGGTAGTCAGCACTATGAACGCCATCACGAGATTATAATCTAAGCCGGTGAGCGCTGCTGAGAACAGCATACCTACCCCTGGGTACCTGAAAAGCGTTTCTACAACTACAGAACCGCTCACTATAAAGCCGAGGGAAATACCTAGGTTCGTCAACTGAGGTAATAAAGCGTTTCTTACAACGTATTTCTGAAATATCGTTATTTTTCTTAAACCTTTTGCCTCTGCGAAGGCTATATAATCCTCTCCTAAAATCGTTACAACTAAAGAACGCATACTTAACAGCCAAGAGAAGGCGGTTGAAAGCACGAGTGAGAGCGAGGGGAGGATCGCGTGCTTTACAACCGAGGCGATGAACTCTAAGGAGAGCCCTGGCTTAAGCAGAGGGTTGTAGGCGCCTCCGGTAGGAAGCCACCCGAGTATATAGCCGAAAAGTAACACTAAGAAGACTGCTAGCACGTAGAACGGTATTTGGGAGAACGCTAGAGCAAAAGCCACTAGGGCCCTGTCGAGCTTACTACCTGCCTTCCAACCGGCTAAAGCTCCAAGAATTGTGCCAAGCAGCCATGAAATCACAACGGATGTACCAAGGAGCCCTAGGGTCCAAGGCAACCGCTCGAGTATGAGTTCTTGAGCTCTTCGTGGAAACGCGATCAACGAAGGCCCGAAATCGAAATGGAGCAAAAGTCTTTTCATGAAAGAAACGTACTGCGTGAGCAGATCGCCTTTTAATCCGAACATTTCCAAATAAGTATCGACTATCTGCTTCGCCTGCTCAGCCATTGTGTATTGACCCTGCGCGAGCAGCGCCTGCACGTAAGATTGTATGGGGTTCCCTGGAATTAACCTCATGAAGAAGAATGTGAACGTGATGGCTAGATAACTAGTTATCACGTAGGTGACGAGCCTCCTCAACAGGTAGCGTGTAAGAGGGCCGCCGATTTTCACGGTTAAACGCTTTGCGAGCTCCGCTTTAAGTTTTCCGGGTGAGAGGTTTTCGCTGCGGGGCTGTGAGGCGCAAACCATTTATACCACTGGAGGTGGCATTTATCCGAAGAGGCATGAAGGTGAAAAAAGCTTTAATTAGGGGCTTCGCAGTGCTCGCGGCTCTAGCGCTCGCGGCCCTCTTGCTGCCCCTGCCTGCAAGAGCTCAGGAGATCCCCGTACCCCTCGAAGATACCGTGATAATCGTGAGACCACCCTGGACTATATGGGATAAATGGAATCCGTGGATCCCCAACGGGCTCGGCAACTGGGAAGGTTTCTTCCAAGTGATATTGGAACCGCTGTGGTACTTCAACTACAGCGCGCCTGATCCTACGAAGGCGATCGTATACTGGCTGGCGGAGGGCTTCGAGTACAGGGATGATTACAAGACTTTCGTCATTCGCTTAAGGAGGGGAGTTACGTGGAGTGATGGCAAGCCTTTCACTTCGAGGGACGTGAAATTCACGATCGAGTTGGTTAAAAGGACTCCAGGTCTGTCGCCGCACGTCTGGGCTGAAGAGTGGATCGACAGCGTTGAGACGCCCGACGACTACACGGTTATCATAAGGCTGAAGAAACCCAACCCGAGGTTCCACTACAACTTCAGGCAGTGGGGAACCCTCTACATAATGCCGGCGCACGTGTGGGAAGGCAAGGATCCCTTAACGTTTACGTTCCATCCGCCTGTGGGTACCGGACCGTACAAGTTTGTGAGAAGCATGCCTGAGCAGCAGATGTGGATTTACGAGCGTAGGGATGACTACTGGGCTTGCAAGCAGCTGGGCTTCTGCCCCGTTCCCAAATACGTGGTTTACAGAGCGCAGCAAGCCGCTGACGTAGAAAGGATTAACGTGATCTTAGGCCAGCCCGCGGCGTGGGTAGCGACGGACATCTTCCCTGTGGCGATAACGAAGGAGCTGATGAGGTACCCCAACGTTACGGTCGTTCCCTTCTTCGACCCCTGCCCTAGGGGTCTCTGGATCAATACGCGGAAGTACCCGCTCAGCCTAAAGGAGGTGAGGTGGGCGATAGCTTACGCTATAGACTACGACTCGCTGGCAAGGGCCTGGCCGTCAGCTACGCCCGCGGTCCCCGCTCCCTACCCGTTCCCCGATTGGCCATCCCTGAGGGAGTACAGGTACCCCGATGTGCCGACCCCGAAGTACGATCCGAAGAGAGCCGTCCAGATACTTGAGGGTCTCGGCTTCAAGCGAGGTCCCGACGGTATCTGGGTTACGCCGAACGGGACAAAGCTCTCCTTCGAGATTTTGGCTTGGCCGACGAGCGAACGCATACTAGCCGCCATCGTGGCTGAGAACCTCAAAGCCATAGGCATCGATGCCACAGTCAAAGCTCCGCCGCACGCCGTCAGCGGTGAGCTGACCCTGAGAGGTCAGTTCGACCTCTACCTGATATGCTTGTGCACGGGCATGCCCTGGAACCTAGATCCGCTCAACCTCCTCGAAACGTTCTACACGGAGTACGGTAAGCGCGTTAAACCGCTTGGAGAGCCCAACCCAGAGGTCTCAGTATCAAGATACGTCGATCCAGAGCTTGATAGGATAGTTGACGAGTTGCGTGTGCTGCATCCTGCGGATCCGAGGGCTAAGGAGTTGGCTCACCAAGGTATAAAGAGGCTTATGGAAGGGCTACCGGTCATCCCGCTCACGGAAACGATCTACGAGATCGTTTACACAACCAAGTACTGGGACAACTGGCCGGTACCCGGCAACGAGTACACGATCCCACCGCAGTGGTGGCCTGAGGTGAAGTTCATGCTCTTCAAGATAAGGAAACCCGTGAAGGTCGAGTACGTGAGGGTGTGGATCACCGGCGCTGTAGAAAGATTCAGGGGCGTGGACTACAAGTGGTACGGTCCGTACGTTAGAGGCGAGTACGTGGAGCTGCCTAGGCCCGATGCGGAAAACTTAATCGCCAAAGGCTTAGCATCCTTCACACCACCGGCTGCACCGGAGGTAGAGCAAGCGGTCAAGCTGCTACCCAAGCTAAGCAGCGATGTGGAGGCGCTGAAGAGCGCTGTAAACGCTATCAGCAGCAGAGTCGATGCGGTGTACAGCCAAGTTGCCGGTCTCAGCTCCGCCCTAACGGCCGCCACTGCCTTAAGCGTATTAACGTTCATCTTAGTCTTAGTGCTACTAGCTTTCACCTTAAGAAAACCGAAGGCGAAATAAAATAATAAAATAAAAACAAAATTTATTTATTTTTCATAAAGAAAGCACGCGACCCTCCTCTCCTCCCCCACATTTACTAATGGTGGGTCCTCCATTTTGCACCTTTCTATCGCGAAGGAGCAGCGGTACTGGAAGGGGCATCCTTTTTCCGGACGCGTCTTTTCAAGCTGTTCAAGCTCGAAGCTTAGTTTCTCCCGCCACCTCTCCCTTGGATCCGGTAATGGTACAGATTTCAGGAGAAGCTGGGTGTAGGGGTGCAAAGGCTGCTCGAAAACTGCATCAGCCGGCCCCTCCTCTACGACGCGCCCTGCGTTTAAAACCACCACTTTGTCGGCGACATAGTAAGCCGTGTGCAAATCGTGCGTTATGTAGAGCGACGATAGACCTTGTTCCTCCTTCAGCTGGAGTAAGCCGTTCAGGAAAATCGCTCTAAGCGAAGCGTCGATCATGGAAACCGGCTCGTCTGCTACAAGGAGCCTCGGCTTCAGCAGCAAAGCTCTAACGAGCATTAGCCTCTGCCTCTCGCCACCGCTTAGCTGATGCGGGTACCTGCCTAGCACGTCCTCAGGCCTTAGGCCTAGGGCTCTCATCGCCTCCCTGATGAGCCTTTCAGCCTCCTCCCTCGACGAGGCAAGCTTGAACTTCTTCACGGCAAGGTAAAGCACCCTGTCGACCCTGTAGAAGGGGTTGTAGGTGCTGTAAGGATCTTGGAATACCGCCTGCACCTCCCTCCTGAAGGTCGTCGGGTCTTCCCGCAGCCATGTCTTCACGCTTTTACCCCTGTAGAGGACCTCACCCGAGGTGGGCTCGGTGAGCCCCAAAACGAGCCTCGCGATCGTGGATTTTCCGCTACCGCTCTCGCCAACTAGAGCCACTATCGCGGGCTTTTCGCCGGGGATCGAGAAGGAGACGTTCTTCACAGCCGTAATGTAGCGGGGTTTCAAACTCAGGCTTCTTCCGACTCTGTAGAGCTTAGTTACGCTCCTGAGCTCTAAAAGCGCGCTCATTGAGTATCACCGTAAAGGTGGCAAGCCACGGCTCTACCCTCTCCAACATCGGTAAGCTCCGGCTCAACTTGTGAGCAGATCGGCATGGCCTTGGGGCAGCGCGGGTGGAAGCGGCAGCCCGGTGGCCAATTGAGAGGGCTGGGCGCGACGCCGGGGATTCCTTTCACCACTTTCTTGCCCGGTTTAGGTACAGAGTCTATCAGGAGCTGGACGTAGGGATGGAGGGGCTCTAGGAACACCTCCTCAACGTTCCCCACCTCTACAACCTTCCCTGCGTACATTACCGCCATACGATCAACAAGTTCAGCGTGCGTAGCCAAATCGTGAGAGACGTAGATCAAGGACGCACCGTACTCGTCGCGCAGCTCTCTCAGGAGCTGGAGCACAAGCCGCTGCGAGACGACATCGAGCGCTGTCACAGGCTCGTCGGCAACTACCAAGCTGGGTTTCAGTATCATCGCCATAGCTATTATAACCCTTTGCTTCATCCCACCGCTTAGCTCGTGGGGAAACATCCTCAGAACGTCGGCTGGCAACCCCACTCTTTTCAAGTATTCCCTCGCCAAAGCCCTCGCCTCCTCCTCATCGTATTCGCCGTGTTCGACGATGGCGTCGATCACCTGCTCCTCCACGCGTAGCACAGGGTTTAACGAGTTCATCGAACCTTGCGGAATGTAGCTCA
>JAJHRM010000121.1 GCA_020832965.1 Thermofilum sp.
TAGGCGAGCCAACACGAGGCAATAGCTCGACAAGCAAGGTCTCTCCACCATTTAAAAGATGGGTTATTAATAGCAAGGCATTTGGCCGGTTGAATTAAATAGGGGCTTGTTAACGAGTCAGTGCTAGGTAAATCTAGAGTCCCTTATCACCTAACACAGGGGCGTAAAGGTAAAAGACAAGCCTTGACCCCTCAAAGAGTATTTATGTGCATTGACACATAAGGTCTTAGTAGGGGTTGTTTTATGTCTAATAGTGGAGATAATAGTGTCGTGTGCATCATCGAGCGCGACCACCCCATCATCAGTCGCAAGAGCTGCGTGATAGACGTCCTGCTCTGGGAGGCCCGTAAGCAGGGTAAAGAAGAAGAGCTGTGGAGGATATTCAGGCCATACTCGCAGAGCATGGACGTAGACGAGCTAGACAAGGCGATAGAGGAGATAGCAAGGCTCCTAGGGGTTAGAGTAGAGTACAGGTACATCTGAGAGGTGGCTAGCGAGGGCGCCTCTACCTAAATAAAAGCGGAACAGCCTGCTGGCGTTTTTGCGTGTTGGGTGACTGCGTTGAGATGCAGTGGGCACCTCGAGGAAGCGGGTTCCCAATTCTCGGGTCTAGAGGTGCTTGAGAAGTTATTTACTGAGTGTAGAGAGCTCGCGTCGTGGCTGGGAGGTAGGGGCTTCGACGTAGAGGGCATACTCGAGGAGGGCGAGGAGCTCGTAGACAACGCGCTGTGGCTGTACTGGCTCTTAAGGGACGTGCTAGCAGGTAATTGCAAGCTCGCCGACGCATGGAGAGGAAAGCAAGGAAGCGCGTGCGAGGATTTAGAGGCGATGTACTTTGAATGCGTGCACCGCGACACTGAGGGTCGCGTGGAGAGGTACAAGAGAGCGGCAGTAAGAATAGGGCATCACACAATTGTGACTGAGATACCAGAGCACACCAATGCTCGTTAGCCACGGAGACGTGGCGAAATCGCCCCGTATAGCGTTCTGATAACATACTCCGAAGTCTGCCACTCTACTATGAGGTTAGCCTCAATATAAACAACCTTTGCATGAACCTTACATTCTCACATAGGGGGGGCGAACACTTTTAACTAGGCGCTTTTCTAAATACATATGTTGGGGGCGGCGTGCTTAACGACGTTATTGCTAGTGTCTATGTTGCCATTCCCGAGAAAGCCAGCCCGGAGGGATCGGATGTGGGAAGCAATCCTAAAGTGTATTATGGAATAGAGCAAGAGCTGAAAGCTAGGGAGAGCGATATTAAAGAGATCCACCTGGCGCTATACCTATTTAATAACCCGAAACTCTATCAAACGATCAGGGGCTTGGCTAAATCCAGGCAGATCAGCGTTGTGGTTATCAGCACCCCCTTAGCGGCATACGACGAAAGGAAAATCGAAAGTGCCAGGCAGATTTACTACGACATAGCAAAGTCGTGCAAGACTCCCGGTACGCATGGCAACTTCATTTTCCTTATTTATCCGCACATGTACATTTGGCACGGCGCGGAGTACGCGGAAGCTAAGGCAAGCTACAGTTTACATGTTAAGGCGGGGTATATTCTATATAAGAATGGCAGTTGCAAATTCATCTTAACGTCGTGCAATATGTCGCCGGGAGACCCTTACCACTCTGAAAGCGCGGTTGTGCTGGAAGACCCCTCCTGCAGTAGCCCCTTCAGCTACGCTTTTAAGAAATTCTTTCAAGAGCTAGAGACCCTAGCAGTTCCGTGGTGTAAGTACGAGAGTCTCATAGGGACGCTTCCCCGCGAGTTGCAAATAGTTGCCGATTTCGCCTTCATAGGTAAGCATGGGTTGAAGAACTGGGTTGAAGAGTTTACGGACACAGCATTTTTCACAGGTCCCTTTATAAAGATCCGCGAAAAGGGCTCAACACATTTTGCCAGAGAGAAAATAGTTGAGACCATAATGGGGGCTGAGAAGAGAATTCTCGTTTGCGGGCAACACGTACACGACATAGCGCCTTTCAACGGCTATGCGGGACCTACATTGATAGGAGCCCTTGCAGAGAAAAAGCGGGATAACCCCAACTTAGACGTAAGGGTTCTTAAGCAGGTCCCTTCAACCGGCTTAGCAGACAAGAGAAGGGCAGCTTTTGCTGAGTGCCATCTAGATTATGCCGGCATTAAACAGAGAGTAAATAAGCTTGTCCACGACAAGTTCATAGTTGTGGACGACAAGATCATCGTATCGACGGCTAATTTTACCACCACACAATTTGGATGGGGGGAGAGGGCTATGGAGCTCGTAGTAGAGCAGGATATCAGCTATGTGAGGGTTGTGGTTAACTCAGCCCTGCAACTTTACGGACATCCGCAATCTTTAGTGAGGCTAAATCCTGTTAGAGCGAGAAAAGCTAAGTCGCAGAAGACTAAGGTGGTTAAGCAGGACATATTTGCGGAGGTAAACGCCTTTGTTGTCGTTGAAAGTGCCGAGTTAGTCGAGAAATTCGCAAGGCACTTCGACAACTTATGGAAGCACCCGCTCTCGCGGGATGTGGAAATACTCCGCTGACTCGGCGTCCCACATGCTTTTGAGCAAGGACATGGAAGAGAAAGTCAAATTCTTCCAGGAGAGGATCCTCAGCTGGGCTCGAGAAAACCTCCGCGACTTCCCCTGGCGCCGGACGTCAGACCCCTACGTGGTGCTAATTACAGAGAAAATGCTTCAGCAGACGGACTTCGGGCACGTGAGGAAAGTATGGCAGGAATTCTTCAAGAGGTTCCCAACAGTGCAAGATCTAGCTCTGGCGAGTGAAGAAGAGATAGCGTTGATCCTCAGACCTCTTGGTCTTTGGAGGCAGCGGGCTAGGCAACTTAAAGCTCTCGCAAGTGTCTTGCTCACAAAGTACGGGGGGAATGTGCCGTGTAGATATGAGGACCTGATTTCCCTTCCAGGCGTCGGCGACTACGTAGCTAGGGCAACCCTGCTCTTTGCTTGCGGCGTATCTACGCACCTGCTAGATGTCAACAGTAGAAAGGTCATCTCCAGGTTCTTTCTATACCCTAAAGAGGGCTCTGACCGGGAGATTGCCGAAATACTAAGGCTAGCAACGCCTAGAGATCCTGTGGAAAGCAGGGTTTTTGGTTGGGGGATAATAGACTTCTCAGCCTTAGTATGTGCGAAGAAGCCCAAATGTTATAGGTGCCCACTCAATGAAAGGTGTTCCTACCATCTTGCGCATACTAGGAGCTAGGCTCGATCCCAGCCTCTACTAGAGATCGTAAGACAGCTTCTGCTACGCGCCTCGCTAGTAGTGGCGGGACAGCGTCACCTATTAGTGCGTATTTGTCCACAGTATTCCCCACGAACTTGTACCAATCGGGGAACGTCTGTATTCTGGCGCACTCCCGCGCACTCAACCTCCTAGGTTTTTTGCCGGGTTCGTTGGCGAACGCCCATATATCTTTACCTACCTTGATCATTTTTGGGGAGTCTGGGTGGAGAGGTATGTGCCTCGCGCTCGCGAGTATCGTGTAGCTGGGCTCGTCCCACGACTTATATCTATTCCTAGACATGTATATTGGGGAGAAGTCCGCTTCGTAGACTTCGTCGTCCGATCTTTGCTCTAGAGGTGGCAGGTCGCCGATCGCGTCACGTAAGGTTCTATACCGCTCCAGCTTCCTTCCATCTACGGTGACCATTTCTCTAGGGGCGTGAGTCCTTTCCGGGAAGCGGACGGCTATGCCAAGACCCCTCTTTGCGCCGATAAAGAACACCCTTTTCCTCTCCTGGGGGACGCCATAGTCTAGGGCATTAAGGACTTTCCACGCGACGTCGTAGCCGATAGTATTGAATGCCTGCTTTATTGCCTCAGCTGCTGTTACTAGGTGCCTCCTTACGAACTCTATCAACTTCGCCTCCTCCGGGGTTCTAGCGCGATCCTCCCTAATGATGTACTGGGGGGCTGCCCTCCTAGCCTTGCCAACCCTATCCAACTCTAGGAGCTTATTTAGGGCGTCTAGGACCTTCCTCTTCGTTTCATAATCTATGTCCTCTCTTAGCGATAACATGGTTAAAATTCCTTCAACGTTCTCCATCACGAACATGTACGGCTGGAGCCTAGCCACGATGTCTACATAGTCATAGAATAGCCTAGCCCGCGGGTCGTTGGGATCCCTCTTCCCTGCAAGGCTGAACGCCTCGCAGGGGGGTCCGCCGATTACAACATCAACATGTCCGCCTGCCGCCGTGATAAGTCTTCGTTTAACCCAGTCTTCACGGATGTCCCCGCAGACGACTTCAACCTCGGGGTGATTAGTTTTATAGGTCTCGCAAGCCCGTTTCCAAACATCGACTGCTGCGACGACTTTAAAGCCATACCCTTTATACTCAGCCTGTTTAAAACCCAGCGTTAGCCCGCCTGCACCGCAAAAGAGGTCAACGACCGTATAATACCTCATGCCATCTCACCTTCAGGTGTGGGAGGCGGTTTCTCGGAATCTTCGCCGTCTTTAAGTGCCATCTTAGCTATTGATGTGACAACGGACTTTTCAGATAACCACGCAAGCACTATATTCCTCACGATCTCAGCATCATCGTTGCCCATAACTCCCCTGAACCGCTCTATGAGACTCCACTGCTCCCCCGTGAACGTGACCTGAACCCTCTTAACTCTGCTTCTCTCTCCATGGCGTTTCAAAGCACACACCATAAACATATATAAGACACAGAGGTTTATAAAGCTTAGGGCACAGGGACTTATCGCACCAGTATTGTAGTCGACCTTTCTACGTCTAAAAGGGCGAGGTTCTCTCCGCTTTCTAGACTTTGCGTTAATGCCTACATCCTCTTTTCAGCGTTCCTAATTTTCCACGCAGGTCGTTAATGCTTGTTCGAGCTCCTTTATTTCGCTCTCTACGATCCCCTGCACCTGCTTAAGTCGCTCGTAGTGCTCTCGGAGGTACTTCTGCGGGTTGACTTTTAGGTACTCCTCCGTGGCCAGCTTATCCATCTCGATGTGGTGCAGGAGCGCCCTCGCCCGTCGCCACTTCTCCCTTATCTCCTCACACCTACCCGGCACGCGCATCTACCCCACAGATTGTCTAACCACCAGGGGGCTAAAGAGGCCTTTAGAGTCTTCCATCGGAAGGCGCGCCCCTAGCCTGCCCTTGAACTTCAAAGCGTCTTCAATACGCTTTTTGTTGGGTACCGTGTTAAATTTCGCCGACACGCGGAAGGGTTCAAGCTGGGTGTTAACCGGCTGTTCTCGGCTGGGTTGGAGTCGGGGCGTAACTAGAAAATACGCGGAACGGATTTTGGGAAGCAGAGTTTCATTGCAAACGGGCTTCGCTGGTGCTAGGTTTTAAAAGATCACCAGGGCGATCAGCCCCGTACAGAAACGTGCCTTTTTGGCACTATCTTCCATGCACTAGTAATCTCCTCCAGTCGCAGAATACCGTGTTCTCGTATACATCGTAGTATACCAGGTACCTGCCATCTACGGGCTTCGCTAGATGTAGCCCTAAGGTCTCGTTGCGTAGTTGCCACAGCTCTGGGTAGCCTGCGATCTCAGCTATGACTACTGTGGCGTTCACCACCGTCCTGTTAGTTAGAGACGGCCACATTAGCTGCGCGGTAGTCGTGTTCACAGTGAGCGAGTAGCTGGTCACATTCCCGAGGATCCACACCCTCTCCTCTTCACATCCACACCCATCGCTCAGAGCCTCTAGTAGCGGAGCTGTAGATGCGTTGTGCGCTGTGCAGTTCCGCATCGCTATCGGCATCTGTGTTGTTAGTAGCCAGAGGTAGGCGTCTCTATAGGTCTTCATGGGCGTCGACTCGATGATCTCGACTAGCCTGTCGTGGATGTACCTCAAAGCGAGCTTTTCGAGCCACGCGCCGGGGCTTCGAGCGAGCAGCTCCTTTATCCTCACCCACTTGTCCGGGCTTATCGAGCCCTGCGAGTGGTACGCCACCGTGTAGTCGTAGTCGAGCACGGCGTCCGCTACCCTGCCCCAGCCCCAGTCGCTCGGAGGCTCCACGGTCACGCTAATAGTGACGTTAGCAAACCTCACGTTCCTAGTGATGTTGATGCATTTAATGTCTTCTCCAACGCCTCCACAAATAGCCACCTTATCGCTTAGGTTCAGGGGCTCTGTGATCTCCCATGCGCCATAGAGACTTATATTGGTAGTGAAGAGCACCCCTGTCTCGTTCAACCTTAGCCTGCTGTACCTCGACACCACCTCCATCGTCGACTCGACCCCCGACAAGGCGTTGACGCTACTCTGCACAACGGTGAAGACTACCTGCCTGGGTATCCTAAGACCTCTAATCCACCTCTCGACCCAGGCCTCGTCTAGGTAGTACTGCGACGTGTAGACTATGTGCGTCTCGTTCTCGTAGACCTCTGTGTAGCCAGACTTGTAGGTGGTGACGCAGGCCCTTCCAAGGGGTCCTATGCCCCTGAAGTACCCTCCCTCCACGCAGGTCTCGTTGAGGGTCTCTAAGCCGCAGTCTCTCACAGTGTACTCTAGGCTGAACGTGTAGGCGTCTGCTACTAGAGACCCGTTCACCGCGTAGCCGAGGACATAGGTGTACGTTATGTTGTACACCCTATACACGTCTACGTAGCATATCGTCTTGTTCGCAGGCTCGTAGTAGAAGCACCACTCTACAAGTTGCTCACCAACAGGCACGGTCCACACCTCGCCCTCGACGTACCCGACCACGGTTATGTTGCCTCTAGTGGTGGCGTTGAGCGTTAGATTTAGCGTCGCTGTTGGAGCGTAGGTTATGATGTTCAACGGCGTGGTGGTGTTCAACACCTCGCCTGTGCAGGGGTCTTGAACGCTAGTGTTTACTAGTACAAATGGTTCTGGCGCCAGGATGCGGGGCTCAACTAGTGGTGTAATCACTCTCCTAGGGACGCACAGCGTTATATTGATCCTCGACAGGCCCTCGTGATCCCCCTCAGACATCGGTAGCGGGTGCATGTAGTACACTCTGTAGCAGTCGAAGGCGTAGCTAGCCGCGCCTGCTAGCACAGCGTAGTAGTAATAGTAGAGCTCCGGGTCCAAGTACTGAGATAGGACCCTCTCAGCCTCAACGATCGTCCCGGGGCCGCCGGGCTCGGCCACCACCTCGCCATCCCTAATAGTCACAGTGTAGTATGTGAAGATCTCCAGCGGGTCCAGCACAATGGTGTAGTTGCCGCGAGGGCACCTATGGCTCAGCTCGTACGATGGCGCTCTAGGCAACACTGCCTCGCCGGGGTGCCCTGGGACCCTCCACTCGCTAAGGAAGCTTAGGGCGACCCCCAGCACCAAAGCGAGAGCGACGAGCCACGCAAGCAGCTTCAAGAGCTCCAAGGCCCCACCCCACACTTAGCGCTGTAGCTTAAAGAGCACCCGAGTCTTCCTTAAATAATAAATTA
>JAJHRM010000122.1 GCA_020832965.1 Thermofilum sp.
CACGCCGATCAGCCCCTACTACAAGCTCGTCATCTGCGGCAGGTACCAGGCCGACCCCAGCAAAGTGAAAACCGTGAGAGCCGGCGTCGACACGAGCAAGTTCAAACCCTGCCCACCCCGCCAGCGCGGCGGCAAGTTCACCGTGCTCTACAGCGGAGCCTTCTCCGTAGCCTACGACTTCGAGCAAGTGCTGCAAGCCGCCAAGCTCCTCCAGAACGAGAACGTGGAATTCGTGCTCCAAGGCGGCGGCGAGATGGCGCCCCTCGTGAAGAAGAGGGTCAAAGAGCTCGGCCTCACCAACGTGAAAGTGATAGACAAAATACTGCCGAGAGAGGAGGTCGCCAACCTCCTCTGCCAAGCCGACGCCCTACTGCTACCCCTAAAAGACTTCGGCAGACCCTACCTCGGCATCTCATCCAAGCTCTACGAGTACCAGGCCGCGGGAAAACCGATACTCTGCGCGGCGAGAGGAGCGCCCGCCCTGCATGTCCTCGAAACCCGCTCCGGCCTCGTGTCAAGACCCGGCGATCACGAAGCGCTCGCGAAGAACACGCTCGAGCTCGCCCGCAACCCCCGGAAAGCAGAGGAGATGGGCGCCAACGGCAGAAGCTTCGTAGAGCGCGAAGTCAGCCTAAACAAGATCGGTGCAGAGCTGCTGAACGCGCTCACCGCGGCCAGAAGAAAGTGAGGATACTACACGTAATACCCTACTTCCCACCCGCCTCCGCTTTCGGAGGTCCCCCAAAGGCAACATACTTGGTAGCGAGGGAGCTTGCCGAAAGAGGGCACGAAGTCACAGTGTACACGACGGACGCCAAGGACTTGCACACGAGGATCTGGGATGGGAAGGCGCCGTGGATCGAGAAGGAGGTGGACGGCGTCAAAGTCGTATACTTCAGGAACCTGACCATGCTCACCGTGAAGATGTTCAAGCTCTTCGTGACGCCAGCGCTGCCCGCCCGCGCTCGAAAAGAAATGAAGGAGTTCGACATCGTGCACCTCCACGAGTTCAGGACGCTCCAGAACGTTGTCGTTGCGCGGGCGGCGCGGGAGCACGGCGTACCCTACGTGCTACAGGCGCACGGCTCCGTACCCCGAGTGGGGTCCTGGAAGACGCTGAAGCTGCTCTACGACGCGGTATATGGCTACAAGCTCCTGCGAGGCGCCTCGCGCGCCATAGCGCTCACGAAGGCCGAGGCGGGGCACTACAGGCGGATGGGCGTGCCTGAGGAGAAAATCGCGATCATCCCGAACGGGATAGACCTCTCGGAATACTCCAATCTACCGTCCAAAGGTACATTTAAGAAGAAGTTCAACATACCCGAAGACAGAAAAATCGTACTTTACCTAGGCAGGATTCATAAGACCAAAGGCATAGACTTACTCATTAAAGCATTTTCGTATCTTAAAAATAAGATGAAAGATAGGGATACTATTTTAGTTATAGCAGGTCCGGATGATGGATACCTATGTGAAGCTAGAAATTTAGCAAATTCGTTAGGATGTTATAATTCAGTGATGTTTACTGGCTTCATAAGCAGCGAGGACAAGCTTAGAGCCATAGTAGATGCGGATGTGTTCATCACCCCTTCATTTTACGGTTTTCCGATGACGTTTCTCGAAGCCTGCGCCGCAGGAACACCGATAGTAACGACGAGTTTGGGGGACACGCTAGAATGGATTGATGGAAACGTAGGTTACATAGCTCAGCCTATACCCAGTGATATCGCTGAAGCAATTTATAGAATTATTTCTGATGATGAACTCCGTAGAAGGTTTTCCAGAAACTGTATAGAAATTGTAAAGTCAGAGTTTTCAATAGAGAATGTAGTAGAAAGATTAGAGAAGGTCTACGAAGAGGTAGTTAGAGGTAGAGTAACATGACTATTGACATTCTTATTATTTTCCCTGGAACTCTCGAAGCCTCAACAAAAAGAGGAGGAGGTCGTGAAGATTTATTACTAAAAGTAGCTATTGCGCTATCCAATACTTTTAATGTCGTAATAATCGCACCTTTCTTCGGTAAGTATAGAAAATCAATAAAGCTTAATCCAAATCTTATAGTTGAGAATTTATATTTTCCAGCTTCGAAAGAATATCCTTATTCTAAGAATAAATTCTCGAGCATTTTTAGCTCATTTAGTATACTTCTATTTTATCAAATAATGGCTTTAATTAAAACTATTCAATTGAAGAAAAATGGATTGAGACTTGTTATTCTTAGCGATATATGTAGTGGTATCGCAGTAGCAATTGCCGCGAAGTTTCTAAATATCAAAACAGTATACTATGAGGGGAATCTCACACCTTGGACAGAACCATATGTTTTTACAAGGAATAATATAAACTTCGTAAAGGTTATTTGGAACACCTTCAAAGTTATTGTTGGCCGTATAATATGTAAAATGGTCAATGCAGTAATAGTTAATGATGGATTAATAATGTCAGGTATGGTTAGGTATGGTATAGAAGAAGGTAAAATATTTATTATAAGAAGTGGGGTTAATACCGACATTTTTAAACCCATAGAATTTAATACCTCGTCTAAAACAGAATTTACCGTAGGTTTTATCGGGCGATTAACAGAAGAAAAAGGAGCCCCGATTCTTCTCGAGCTATGTAAGGCTATTGCTGATAAGCTTCCACAAGTGAAATTTATGATTTTTGGTGACGGACCTTATAAAAAATATTTTGAAGCTCTACCAAATGTTAAACATTTAGGATGGGTTGCTCATAATATATTACCTAAATATTTATCTTCCACAAATGTGATTTTGAGTTTTCAAAAAACCTTTGGAAAAGGGGAAATTGAGGCACTTTCATGCGGCAAGCCAATTATAGCATTTAAAATTGGAGAGATGCCGCAGCTCATTAAAGATGGAGAAACTGGTTTGCTTTGCCTACCACGTATAGATTGTGTCATAGAAGCAATTTCTAAGCTGATGAATGATGAAGGACTTTTAAGAAAACTTTCGGAAAACGCTAGACGTGAAGCTATAACTCATTATAGTCAAAAGATTTCAGAGCAGCAATGGAAAAGCATAATTGAGCGTGTACTAAGAGAATGAAGCTAGCATATACATGTTGCACGAATAAGGAAGCATATGAATATTATAGATTATTGTTTCAGATTAGGTATACTTAAGTATTTTGTTAGGATTATCCTTGAAAGTCCTTAGCACGCGCTATGCGATTAAATGTGAGTCGCTGTAAATTGAGATGCTAACCGCCTTCTCGAGCTTTTTGTATCTACTTATTATTCAAGCCATAGCATATGGCTTAGCGTATCTAGTTCTCCAGAAAATAGAAAATGCACGAAAGCATCCTTTTTCTGATTATGTAGGTATGCAAATTGCTTTTGGAATTATGTTAATAGTAGCTATATCCTATCTTGCCTATTTCTTTTCTTTTTTTGCTGGATTGATATCTTTCTTTATAGTTTGTTTATCCATTATCGGTCTAGTCTTCAAGTTGCTACATATGTTTAGAAAAGGTAGTGATATAATACTGAAAGGCCAGTGGCTATATTCGGTTGCGACCCTGCTAGTCATTGACAGCTTGCTCTCCTATATAATCGGCTACATGAAGTGGCCACCATTTGGGGATGTATTAACGCACAATATGATAACCGCTCTCTTATTGTTCAACAGGGCTATTCCTAAAACTTATTACCCCCTCACCAATAACCCATTTTATTATCCCGCAGGGTTTCATGTTTTCGCTTGTTTCATCACCGACTTGACATCACTATATCCGGGAGAATCTATCTTAATAGAGTCAGGTCTAATCTTAGCTGCGATCATAACTGCGGCTTTCGAGATAGCAATAAAGATTTCTCGCACTAGGCTAGCAGGGCCTATCGTAGTACTTTTACTTTTCTGGTCTCAAGGCACAAAGTATAATACAGAATTCCTCTTTGGTTACTTCCTGAACGGCACGTATCCGATGCTTTTAGCGACCCTGGGGATAATTCTTTTTGCATTCGTATACTCTAAACCTTTAACTCAAGAGAGCCTATTGATTCAAATACTCATAGCTTTTGTTTTGCTAGTAACTTATCCTACGTTCTTCTTATTTGTATTTATTCCTCTTATCATATCGATGCTACGTATTCTTGCAAAGTATGCGGTGAAAAATCTATTTCGACTTAAAAAACTAATAATACTTTCAATTTTAACGATTTGTGTGTTAATTGTAGTTTCTCCTAAGTTATCGATTTGGGTACAGCAAAATTTATACCACCTAAGAATATTCCAATTTACAGAAGAATACAAGGTACAATCACATTTTCTTCTTTCTTCTCAAACAGGCCTTATGATTCTGACATCCATCATTATTTCTTTTATTTATTTATTTCTCGGGAGGGACCGTTCTGGTAATCTTATTGCAATTTTAATGAGTTTTCCTGCGATAATAAATGTAGCATTTCCTAAATTTGAAGGAATTGGCCTATTGCTTCCATTAAGAAGTCTGATTGGGGCTTCTCCTCTTCTCTTCTCATACCTTATTGGCGGCGTTTTTCTTCTTATTCAAACAATCTCGGCAAAATTACATCTAAATCGTCGAGCCATTGTGCTTCGATTTAACGGTAAGAAGTTGGTTGAGTTTTACATATCGCGCCTTCTTTATTTTATGCTTAGTTTGATACTTATCATATCTCTAGTACCGGCATTTTACGAAGTTCTCACGCTTCAGATTATAAATAAGAGATGCTGGTTATGGTCTCAAAATCCTGGTTTCACAGATGATTATAATGTTGCCGCATGGATTGCAAGTCATGAGCCTAACCTTAAGATTCTGATTGATTATTCACAACCCTCATATCAGCTATTTGGATTCGGTCTCATTAATACAACCACTTATAACAGGGATTTCGTCTACATTTTGAAGCATCCAATGGACACTCCCTTGGTAAGCACGCTCGTCTCAAACACGGGCATAAAGCGTATTTACTTAAGCTCCGATGAGAGATTCTACGATTACGAATATAGTGCAAAAAATCCATATATTGTCAAACCTTTTTCGACAGATGATTACATAAAAGCGTTCTCGAACCTTACTATTGTAGAATTCCGCTCAGGCAGAGCAGCAGTTCTTCGTTTCAAAGAGTTGCCTCAGACGAAATTCTCGCCTCTCGCCGTCACTGATACGTACCCGCCAAATCCTACCGAGTGGAATTTGGAAAGTGACATTCATTCACAATCTAACATCTTATTAATCGAAACAAGCGAAAAGAGTTCCTTTAGGTATTCTATTAAAGGAATATTTTTTGACGCAAAACCAGGATATAGAGTGAAAATAAAGTATAGCCCTTTGCATCCAATTGACTTATCCAATCGGACAGGGCTGCATCTCTGGTATCGTACTAATCAGCAGTATGATAAGACAATTGGTATTGGGCTTATCTTGATCGATACGCACATGTCTTGGGTCGAGTATCGAGACTTTGTAAACGCAAAGAGTTTTCGTATTAACGAGTGGTGTCCAGCTTATTTCTCACTGAAAAATCCGTACAGTAGTAGTGGTAACTTTGATTTCAAACAGGTCGATACGATGATAATATATCTTGTACCATCTACTAGTGGAACATTTGAGTTTTCGATAAGTAATTTAGCAGTCTATGATTCCCCATAGGCCCTATGTATGCGTAGAAGTATAAGTATATTAAAATATTAGAATGAAGATGGCGTACCCGCAGCAAAATAATATGAGTAGGCTTCTGAAACAGGCAATAATACCATATAGTTTTTCGGCGCACATTACGAAAAGAAAACTAAGATTGCGAGGGAAGTGCTGGTAAAGAAACTTCAAAGTATCGGCATTGAGACGAGGAAGTTCTTTTATCAGTTCTATTAAATGTTGATTTATAGGAGATACGTGACTATCACGTATTCTGTTTCTTCGAAGATTTCTAGGCAGAGGATGAATCTCTCATCCAGAATGAAACTTTTTAATGACGGACGATATAAGATATATTGCTCAAAAATTGGAGAGGTAATTTCTTAAAATAGCGCGTGCTAAAATCAGCCTGGGGTTAAAAATGAATGGTAGTGTAGGTAGAGTTGTTCGTGCACGACTGGTCGATAAGAGACGCTCGGCAGCTTACTAAATTCTTTTCGGCGCTCATGTTTGATAGGAGTCATTTTTTAAGGAAGGTGCACTTGATTGAGTGGGAATATGAGTTGTAAGTATGGTATTCTTAAAACGTTGAGGAGTGCAATAGGAAGAAGTAAAGTGGGAGCCGTTATAGGAGCTGCTTTGAAAGGCGATTTTAAAAAATCGTTACGTTATACATATGGCATAACAATAGGTTATTTGCGTTATTTCTTGAACAATTTTCCTACTGTTTATGATTCCTATGATCATTCTATTTTACAATTACTAATACTAGATTGTGGCTTGCCTCTTAATAAGCGTATGTTTATTCGTTTACTTACCAAAGTTCCAATAATAATTCAATTTAATGATAATTCTAGTTTTGTTGTTATGGATTTCGAAGATTTTTTCCATGCATCTATGTGCTATGAGCCTGAAACGTTAGCGTTTATACGGAAGCGGCTTGCAAACGGGGGGGTTTTGTTGATGTGGGCGCCAACATAGGGGGTTACACGGTGCGTGCCGCGAGAACTGCGCGCGTATACGCGTTCGAGCCTCATCCTCGGAATTTCTACCTGCTCATGCTTAATGTTAAAATTAACCTTCAGGATAACGTTCAGGCATTTCAAGCAGCAGCGGGGAGCGCGTTTGGGTAAGGCTAAATTGGCGGTATCCGACTATCACGGGCGGCATTCACTATTGCAGGGCTTTGCAAGAAGAATGCAATCGAAGCGAAGTTCGTGCATAGAAGTAAATATGGTAACGTTAGATTCGGTTTTAACTAGCGAAGATCACATTGATGTGATCAAAATCGATGTTGAAGGTGCTGAACCGTTAGTGCTTGAAGGAGCTAAGGAAGTTCTTAAAAGAACAGATTTTGTTATTGTGGAAGCATCACTTAAATCATCATTTTATCGTTCTTCGGCAATTCTTGCTAAGTATTCCTTTAAACCTTTAAAGAAAGCAGACTTTAATATGATATTCATCAAAAATAGAAGTAATTAAAAGTCCTTAGAAAGATTTGGAAGGCTATGCGCGTCAGTGGCTCTCTCTGACGATAAGGTCGCGGTAGGGGGCGCGAGCATCGCCGCGATGCTGGACTGGAGGCAAGCGCCCTTCCTCGCCTCTTTTATGTAGAACCTCTCGATGGTGAACGCGCTCGCGCCGCTCCCGCTCTCCGCCGCCCTCTCGCTGCTGGGCCTGGTGCTCGGCCCGCTCTCCTCGCCCCCGCTCGCGCTGCTCGACCTGCTCCTGCTGCACCTCCTCGGCGTCTTGAGGCTG
>JAJHRM010000123.1 GCA_020832965.1 Thermofilum sp.
GAAGTTAGTCCCAGGTGTCGAGAATAGTTACGGAGGGCACGCATTCCAGCGCCTTTCCTGATGCCGAGCATCACCTATCTTCGGCGTGGAGATTCTAGCGCTAGCTTCTAGCGCGCTTTACGCGCTTATGTATTCATAGACCTTGTCTTCGAAGCTTTGGAACTCCGGAGACCTTCGGTCCCTCGGTCTAGGCAGGTCAACACGGATGATTGCAGCCACCTTAGCTGGTCTAGCCGTGAAGATCACCACTTTATCAGCCATAAATATTGCCTCGTCAACGCTGTGTGTTACCATGATTATTGTTCTAACACTTGTAACGCCCCAAGTCCACATGTCTAAAACCTCAGACCTCAACGACTCAGCAGTGAGGGGGTCCAGCTGGCTGAAGGGCTCATCCATCAGGAGAATGAGGGGCTCAACAGCTAGGGCCCTCGCAATGTTCACCCTCTGCCTCATTCCTCCGCTAAGCTCCCGTGGGTAAAAGTTTTCAAAGGACTGCAAACCAACTAGGGAAAGATACTTTCTGGCTCTCTCCTTTGCATCACTCCAGGAAGCCCCCCTAACCCTTAACGGAAGAGCCACGTTCTCCAAAACAGTCATCCATGGAAGGAGCGTGGGGGACTGGAAAACAAAGCCTATTTGCGCATCCTTGCTGCTGAAAACGATTTCGCCGCTGTCAGCCTTCTCGAGCCCTGCGATTATTCTTAAAAGAGTTGTTTTCCCACAGCCCGAGGGTCCTAGAATAGCGACAAACTCTTCTCCAACATCAAAACTAATATCCTCCAACACGCGGAGGCTCCTCCCCCCCTCTTTAAAGGTTTTGACTACGTTCCTAATAGATATGACCGGCTGCAAGTCTACTCACCGGCAAATCTCCCACTAATTCCCGAGAAAATCCTAGACCAAATAGCTTTGTTAATTAGCACAATGAAGACTGAAAGAAAAAGTGCCGCTAGTGCAACTTCGCCGGTTTTCCCCTGAGCCGTGTACCTATTCAGCAACGCCCCCACGCCCCCTAAATCGAACAGTTTACCCGACAAAACAACGTACTCCGCAACTACGGTTGCGTTCCAGGCCCCGCCCCAAGCGCTCAGAGCGCCACTTGCGACGGAGGGGGAAATGGATGGGAGGAAAATTGAACTGAAGAAGTGCCGCCCCCTGATCTTGTAGACCAGAGCTAGCTCCTCGTGCTCCCTCCTTATATTCGCCAACCCGAAGACGATGATGTTGAAGAAGAGATACCAAACAGCCCCCTGGAGCAGTACAATGAACGATACGAGCAGCGGACCAGCACTGGACGCTAAGGCAATTCTTGCTAAGAGGGGCCACCAGATAATTGCGGGTATGGACGCTAAAATCTCCCCGCTGAGCGTGAAGAGGTAGCCCGGCCCCCTGCTCTTATAAGTTCCGTAGCTTATCGCCAGGGAAAGCAGGAACGAGAAAAGAAGGATCAGCGCTACACGCAGCAAGCTAAGCGGCAGCTCGTGGACAAAACTCACTGCCACATCATGCAAATTGACGCTGGAAAGTCCAGTGATAGCCCTTAAAAGGAGGAGTAGTAGAAGGAGGACGAGGAACGAGGCAAGGATTCTCGTGGCGGCTCTCGGGACCCTTACCTTGCTCTCTAGGTACGTGAATACTTCACGCACACCATCCCAAAGAACAGCTATAAAGGAAGAAACCCTGTCGTAAACCCCACCTACGCATACTAGCGGAAGACTCCAGAGGGAGGTTATTGCTGGGTTCCACACGAGGACGTACGTCAACAGGATTGCTAGGATCAGGGCGCATACACCGAGGTAGAAGTTGAAGTAATCACCCCTATCGAAGCTTTCAAGGATGAATGACCCAACACCCAGCAATCTATACTCTTTCTCACCCATCGATATGACCTCTGCAGACGTCAAGAAAAACCACCCCCCAGCCCACGAGACAAGGGTATTTGCTAGAAGCGCAGACTTTGATGCAGGCGTATAAATGTAGAAGAACTTCGAAGCTGGTCCCAGGGAGAAAACACGGGCCATGTCGAATATCGATGCGTCCAGCGATTTTATGGACGCGTAAACGCCGAAGATCATGTTCCATACGAGGCTTGTAACTATCAGGAAGACGGCGGCAGCCTCCGCACCGATCGGCTTGGGAAGGCTACCTATGAAGAACACGAGGACAACCGGGAAGAAGCCTAAAATTGGAATGGACTGGAGCACGTCGAGGATGGGTAAAGTTACAGCCTCTACGACCCTGTTCCTAGCCATAGCTGAACCAGTAACCAAGGCTATAATCACCGAGATGATGTAAGCTGCCATCATCCTGGCTAGGCTGCATCCCAGTGCGATCACCAGGTCGTAGATAGGCATCATCCCACTGCTTAACAGCTTACGAGCACAAAGCTTAAAAATCATAGATAAAAATATTGTTTAGTTAAGGTGGGGCACTGAAGTGTCGAATAAATCTAAGAAGAAAATTGTACTTCCAAGGGACGTTTCCCCCGACCACGTGCTTGGATTAGTAGAAGTGTTGAACAGCATGGGAGGATTCGCAGACTCCATGCACGTTGGGGACGCAGTCTACGAGAACATACACATCTTGCCCAAAGCCATAGACGTGGCTGAGGCGCTCGGCCTTGTAGTGGCGCACTCCGGAAACCTGCACCTCACGGAGCTGGGCAAAAGAGTTGCTAAAAGTGATCCTAAAAGTCTAAAGCGGCTCTTGAAAAACGCGATTGGCAACATTGAGCCTCTAAGGGAGATTGCAGCTCTACTAAAAGAGAAGAGAAAAATGCCCGTCGAAGAATTCGAAGAAATAATCGAGAAGTACTACCCAGGAGGCACAGAGGAAGCAGCAAAAAACATCCTCATCTGGGGCGCATTCCTAAGCCTCTTCAGGATGGACGAAGACGACAAAGAAATACACTTAATTTAAACCACTTCATCAATTAAGACTATGAATGATGAAGTTTGCTAGGACCGATGCGTGAGGACTACGGCGGACACTGACCCATCACCACTACTCTAGTGCGTGTGTGATGCATGCGTGTGTCCGAGAGCCAGGAGACGGCTAAAATAAGGGTAACTGTCTATATCTACTCGAAGCGCGCGCGCTCGCGCGCGCGATCTACTTGAGGGAACAGTTGCCGGCAGAAGTCCAGAAGCTTCTCAGCGAGGGGAGAGTTAAAGAGGCGGGGGAAATCCTCGGAAGGCTCTTACCGCAATCAAGCTCTCCATTAAAGGAGCGCTTCGTGTTGGAGCTTGAGAGGCTACGTAGGCTCCCCCACGAGTACCCCTACTCCCTTAGTGAGGCCCTCAGTATTCTGAGGAAGGACATACCTGACCTGGCTGAAGGCGAATTCCAGGAACTAGTTAAGAGGGGGTGCATCGACCATGCAAATATTCAGGGAGAGTTGAGAGTTCACAGACGCTTCAAGCCTAATGCTTACTGGCTGTGCAGCGATCTGAAAAGGAGGAGGGGCGTCAAAAGCGATGAACGCAGCGGTGCAAGCGAAGTTGTTTTGAAGTGGCGGGCGGAGAGAGTCGTGCAAGCGGCAAGGGGTAGAGGTGGTTTTGTCCTCCCGCTGAGATACCACGTGAAGGCGGCCGTAAAACTAAAGGAACCTGCATGCAGGTATGGAGATGTTGTGAGGGTATGGATACCTATCCCAAGGGAAGAAGCTACAAACGTGGACTTCAAGGTAATCGATTCAAGTGCAAAGCCGAGGCACGTAGCCCCGCCGACCCACCCGCAGAGAACCGTCTACTTCGAGCTGGAGGGAGAAGATAGGGAGGTCTGGGTTGAGTACACCTACGTTTCTAGAGGATTCCACGTCGAGATAGACCCGAGGGAAGCCTCCCAGGACTTAAACCCGGAAGTCGCCGCCGCGTACACGTCCGAGAGACCTCCCCACATAACCTTCACTGAAACCATAAGGAAACTTGCGCAGGGAATAACTCGTAAAGCAGCAAGCCCCCTCGAAAAGGTTCAGAGAATATGGCAGTGGATAACCGAAAACGTGAGATACACGTATGCGAAAGACTACATATTCTACGACGATATACCGGAATACGTCGCTAGGGAAAAAAGAGGCGACTGCGGCATGCAAGCACTACTCTTCATCACTCTCTGCAGAGCCTCAGGCATACCTGCGAGGTGGGAGTCCGGCTGGTACATGAATCCCCTCTCGCCGGGAATGCACGACTGGGCGCAATTCTACCTCGAACCCTACGGCTGGCTGTACGCCGAGATCGCGACAAACTTTTCACCAATTTCAAAGGTAATCCCGTCGAGGACTGGGAGTGCCTTGCCCCCCTCCCTGAATGTCTTTACAACGTTCCTAATAGAGATTACGGGTTGCACTCTTACTCACCTGCAAATGCACCACTTATCCTAGAGAAAATTCTCGACCAGACCACTTTATTTATTATCACGATTACAAGCGATAAGAGAAGTGCGGTTAAGGCAACTTCTGCAGTCTTACCTTCCACTGCGTATCGATTAAGCAAGGCTCCAACCCCGCCCATGTCGAAAGTTCGCCCCGACAAAACCACGTACTCTGCAACGATCGTTGCATTCCAAGCCCCGCCCCACGCGCTCAACAGCCCGCTTGCCACTGCCGGAAAGATTGATGGAAGGAAAACCGTCCTTACAAAATACCATCCTTTTATCTTGTATACTTGTGCAAGTTCTTCGTGCTCCCTCCTAATGCTGGAAAGGCCAAAAATTATAATATTGAAGAAGAGATACCAAGCGGCTCCCTGAAATAGCACAACAAACGAGACCAGGTATGGGCCTATGCTTGATGCCAACGCGATTTGAGCCAGTAGGGGCCACCAAATGATAGCTGGAATTGATGCCAGCAATTCTCCGCTTAATGTAAATATGGATCCCATTTCTCTGCCTATGTAGGTGGCATAGCTTATCCCAAGGGATAAAAGTAAGGAAATTATGAGTATCAAGGAGACATGGAAAAAGCTTGTTGGGAGTTCTCGGGCAAAGTTCAACGCTACATCATAAATGTCCGAGCTTAAGAGCCCGGTAAAACCGTTTAAAAGATAGTAAAAAATTACAACTGTGAAAAACAACTCAATTACCTTTGAGAGGAATTTCGGGACTGTTACTTTTTTCTCTATGAATATGAAGACTTCTTCGATGAGGTTCCATAGCTTAGAGACTATTGTTGAGAGGTTTTCATAAACAATTTTGATGCTAAGCAATGGAAGAGTCCGGAGAGAAACTGTTGCCGGGTTCCACAAAATAATGTAGGTTAATAGTATCAATAAAATCAGCCCCCCTACACCCATATAAAAACTACTATAGTCCCCACTGTTGAAACTTTCAAGGATAAAAGTTCCGATACCTTTAAGTTTATATTCCTCTTCCCCTAGTGAGATAACCTCTGCAGATGTTAGGAAGAACCATCCGCCGGCCCACGATACCAGGGTATTTGCGAGAAGAGCAGATTTCGAGGCAGGGGTATAAATATAGAAGAACTTGGATGCCGGTCCAAAAGAATAAACCTGTGCCATGTCGAATATCGAGGGGTCTAGCGATTTTATGGAGGCGTACACCCCGAAAATCATGTTCCACACTAGGCTGGTAATAATAAGGAAGACTGCTGAAGCCTCTAGACCAAAGGGTTTTGGAAGATTTCCTACAAAAAACACGAGAACGACTGGGAAAAACCCCAATATAGGTATGGATTGGAGTATGTCTAGGATAGGCAAAGTTACAGCCTCTATTAACTTGTTTCTGGCCATAGCTGAACCTACGAGAAGAGCCAACAATACTGATATTATGTAGGCAACTAGCATCCTTGCAAGGCTATAGCCCATTGCAATTATCAGGTCGAGGATCCCCATTGTCTCAGCCAGCCATTATTCAACTTACAAAGACAGAACCGTAAAGAATAAAAATCTTAGCAATTATCTTAGGCAAGGTGAAGAATTAAGGTGTCAAGTGAGTCAAGGAAAAAAGTTGTCTTGCCTAGGGACGTTTCCCCCGACCACGTACTAGGACTAGTAGAAGTCCTTAATAGTGCAGGAGGTCAGATTGACTCTATGTATGTCGGCGACGCTGTTTATGAAAACATAAAGATTCTCCCTAAAGCAATTGACGTTGCAGAGGCACTGGGTCTAGTAGAGTCTCATTCCGGAAACCTTCGCTTGACGGATCTTGGCAGAAAAGTTGCTAGGAGCGATCCAAAAAGCCTGAAACGCCTATTAAAAGGGTCAATCGCAAACGTTGAGCCACTTGGCGAGATCCTAGGGTTACTGAAACAGAGGAAGAAGATTAGTGTAGATGAATTCAGAGAAATAATTGAGAAGTATTATCCCGGAGGAGTCGAGGAAGCATCCAAGAATATATTGATTTGGGGTGCATTCCTCCACCTCTTCCAGATGGACGAGGACGACGAGGAAATACACTTAATTTAGTGCTGTCTGGATACATTTCTGATGATGAGGTTTGCTAGGACCGAGTTGTGAGGGCTACGGCGGAGACTGATCCCAAGTCTCACTGCCGAAACTTAGAAGCGACAATTGTTTGTTGTTTTTCTTTGGGAGATTTGGGAAAGTATCTCGAACCGGTAGATACACCTTCTCGTAAAAATCTTTCTGGCTAAGCAGAGTCTTCTTGTCAAACGACTTGACGTACTCTACAGCCAGCCTCCAGGCATCCTCAAAAGGCATAATTCTCTCAATCCTGTTTTTTACTTCTCTCTCGAATAGCTCTGGTGTCTGGTCTTGGTCGCCCATAGTGAACCAGCCGTTTTTGCCGAGGTAGGCTGCTTCGTCACCCACATATACTATAGTTTTGCCCTCCTCGTCTTTTTCCATGGAAATATCTCTTGCCAGCCTCTGACGGGAAGCGGCGACGGGGACTCCTCTCCTTTTGGCCCAAGCATAGAATATAGCTCTGTTTAATCCAAAAGAGTAGCTTTTTTCTAGGTCACCCGTCAAGACATAGTAGCGGGCCGCCTGGAGTAGAGCCATTACTTGAAATCTTCCAATTTGGCTTTCCATCTATGTTTGTATATACAAGAATGCTCAAAAATCTATTTTTCTACCAGTATTTCTGTTCTCGAGCTCGACAATTCCCTCAGCAACCTGTATGCAAGGATCTGAGAGTCGCCTTCTGCCCTGAAAGGTACAAGTTTCCCAAGCTTTTTGTAAAAATCTACTACAGGAGATACTGTTGCAAGATATTCCTCGTACCTTTTCTTGACGACTTCTGGCGAATCATCTATTCTTCTAGTTAGCTTTGCACCACACTTGTCACATATGTTGTCCCTCTTGGGGGGTTTCCAGGAGACATGATAAGTTTCTCCACAGTTTGGGCAGTATAG
>JAJHRM010000124.1 GCA_020832965.1 Thermofilum sp.
ACGCATGGAGAGGAAAGCAAGGGAGCGCGTGCGAGGATTTAGAGGCGATGTACTTTGAATGCACGCACCGCGATGCCGAGGGTCGCGTGGAGAAGTACAAGAGAGTAGCAGTGAGAACGGGATTCCACACGCTTGTGGTAGAAGCACCAGAGTACACAAATGCTCATCAGCCGTGAGGATCTATAGAAGAGCTGTCTTCGTGATAAACATATATCTAGCTTCAGGAACCTGCTCTTACTTGTGGAACGGGGATATCTGCCTTGAGCGGGAGGAGGGCTTGGAATGATTTAGTCTTGGAAGCCATGAAGAATCTAGGTGCCGATGTCAAGCCTGCCACGCTGAAGGACATCTACAATGCTGTCGAGAGGCTTGCCCCCTCCATGTGCGACACCAGCAACATGTACGTGCTCACCTACAAAGGCAGGATAGTGGGAGAGCCGAGGTGGAGGAGGAACGTTAGGGACGCCCTCCTAAAGCTTAGGAGAAGGGGTTTAGTGGCAAGTAAGGGTAGAGGTTCGTGGATGCTTGTCAAAGCCCCCTCCGCTTAGCGGGCCAAGCACATAAATCTGAGAGGGGGCATGCGGTGCACTTAGGATCTTTAGCTGTACACACCTTCCTGGCGAAGTCCAGCACCCCGAAGTTGAACTTTTTTGCCTCTTCAGAGTCTGAGGGGATCAGGGTCTCGGCGAAGCGCCAAAGAGCTCTATCGGTGTGAGGCCTACTTTTAGAAGACTTGAATCCAAAAAGCCTCTCAACGACTCTAATCATGTTCCTGTCTAGGAGGGGCTGTGGCTGGTTGCAGGCCACTAGGAGAACTTCTGAGGCTATGTAGTCTCCAACCCCGGGAAGCTCTTTAAGACCCTTCTTATCGCACGGCACCTGACCCTTGAAGCGCCTAATGAGCTCCCGCGCCAGCTCGATAAGGTGCTTTGAGCGCTGGTGCTCGATCCCCAGAGGCCTGATCAGCCCCTTAACCCCCTCCTCGCTCGACTTTAAAAGAGCCTCGGGGCTTGGATACCTCCTCAGGAACTCACTGTAGACCCTCACCACCTGGGCAGTCGTGGTCTTCCTGAGCAGGAAAGACGCCACGAGCACCTCCCAGCCGCTCCTGGCGCTCCTCCAAGGCAGATGTTTATCTCCGTAGAGCTCATACCACTCGATGATCCTCCTCTGAACCTCCTTCACCTTAGCGGGCTCAACAGCCTGCACGCTCCAGCCCCCAAACGAGAAGCGCCTTAAAAGGCTTTATTACACGCCCAGATAATATCTTAGTGCGTGCGGTGTCCGCGTTGGGCACGAGGATTAAGACCTGCACCAGCAGGGTTTCCTCGGCTATAAGGCAAGGCGAGCTTCCAGGCGCCTTCAGGGGCTTTGAGGAGGATCTCTGCGAGGGCGCTGTGCGGGGGCTCGACGTGGATCAGCTTGGTGGATTAGACAGGTGGATCGAGTGGTTGAGCTGGAGCTCCGCAGCGCTTGACGAGGATGACTACTTGAAGGCGGCTCTTCACGCCCTCCGCCTCGCCCCTAGGGTTGCCGCAACGGATTATGGTACAGCCAGGCAGAGAGACCTTGGACAGCTGTGGGCAGACACGATAAGGGGCTTCCTCGGCGAGATAGCGTTCGCCAAGTGGTTGCGCGAAAAGTACGGCTTGGCAGTCGAGCTGGACTACAGGCGCGGCTCACTTGAGGAGTTCCTCCCATCAGACGTAAAGAGCGTAAATGGGAGACTGCCGAGGCTCAAAGTGAGCATTAAAACAACGAAGCTTAACGGCATCTGGCTAGATATACCTGGCGCGCAGATAGAGCACAGCGACGTATTTGTTCTTGTCAGAGTGGGTGTAGCTCGAGAGCACCTCATAACCTTCCTCAAGAAGATAAGCGTGATCAGGGACAAGCTCATGCAGATCGCGCGGGAGCGCGGGCTCTTAAGTGAGGAAGAGCTCAGCGAAATATGGGACTCGATCCCAGAGTTCTCACCCCTGCCCGCATATGTAACGGGCTTCCTCGACAAGGCGGAGATAGCAGAGCACGTCAAGAACAGATACTGCATCATCGAGGCAGACGGCGAAGTGAAAGTGAAAAGAGCGGTGATAAACAAATACATGGGCTACTGGCACCCCGACGAAGACGCCTACGCGAAAAACCTAAGAGAGTACCTCAAGCGGAAAGGCAAGAGCATAGAAGACGGCATGAAAATAGAGTTCGAGGGCATAGGAGAATTCTCAAGAACTCTCCACTTTATTGCGAGCTCGGGTCTACTAAAGAAGAAGAGAGAGGACTGGGAGAGCATCGTGAAAAAACTTTAGGCCTCCTTAAGCATTTCTACCATCATCCAATTCTAGTAAGGTTGCCCTTGCTCTAAGCGTGCGCTTGTAATGTTGCCAGCACAACCGTGCATCACTCAGCATGTTCGGGATTTTCGCGAGCGTGCCAGGGATATACTCCTTGGGGAAGATTTTATATCCAAATCCAACTCCGCCATGATGTTTAAAAACCACAAGAACCACATGCTCATCGCATTCTGGAAAATAGAATGCCCGTGCAGGAGGGCCACGGCACAGCTCAACAAGTAATACTGCACGAGGATTGCCATGCGAGTCGAACATGAGAGGTTTGAGCTCTTTGAGCTCTACTTGAAACATCCCCGAGGCTTCAGGTAGCAGGGACAGCTCGTAGTAGCTACCGCCTGCATGGATCGCACAATATTTGAGGTACCTGATGACGTGCTTCGCTAGTAACGACTTCGCTTGCAGAATGGGGGCAAGCCGGCTGTACTTTTCCAGCGGTAGTACATAGACTGGCACATTCACGCCGTATACGCTTTCCCTGCCGGCATTTCTAATGTGCAGTAGCAAGGTGTCGCCTCTTACCTCTAGGCCGGCGATTTCAAGCCTCGGACCGCGGCTCCTTGCCTCGAGCCACCACTGCCTATAAGCTAGCTCGAGCTGAAGCCACATAACCACAAACAGCATAAAATCAAATACTTTTTGAACGACGACGGCGTACAGGAATAGTGCAGACAGTACAGCTAAAGACGCTATTGTGGCGCAATATTCGCTGAGGAACATTCTAGCCAGCCACCGTATTGAGGCTTCCTGACATTGTCCTCTGCTCTCGCCATCACGCCTCAAGGCTCATCAGAACCTCCGCCAGCGCCTGCGCTAACCTCTTAGCGGCCAGCGGGGGTACGGCCTCTCCTACCTGCGCCCTTATCTGGGTCTTCGAGCCCGAGAATAGGAACGTGTCGGGGAATGTCTGGAGCCTGGCCCGCTCTCTAAGGGTGAGCGTCGCCCGGTCTCGGTCGTAGTGGTATCCGTGCGTGCCACCACCTCCGTAGGCTACTATCGTGTAGGAGGGCTTCAGCGGGTGAAGCCTGCGGTAGACGAGGCTTATCCCCTTCCCCTCGACCTCCCACCTGGTTCCGCGGACGAACTCGTGGTTCTCGTCGGGGGGTATCCTCCTCACCCGCTCAACGACTATCGGATCCTCTTCTGGATGCGCGTTCGTGCCGTCAGGCGGGCTGATGCTTGAGACGGGGATTCCGTAGTAGCCGAGCTCTCTAAGCACCTTTTCGTGTTGCTGAAGCGCCTCTTCAAGCTCCTCTCTGCCAGCAACCTTCACGTTGTTCGCGGCGAGGTAGTCCTCGACTATGTCGAAGGTGAGCTTGTCCCAGACCTCGCGCTTCCACTCCCGTGCCCTCTCTGTACCTACTTCAAGCCAGATGCCATCCCACTTCTTCATAACCTCCCTGTAGACCTCGCCGAGCTCGTCCAATCTGCGTCCCTCAAACGCCTCGATCGCTGTGAGGGGGTACTTGGGGAAGAGCCCGGCGGACTCTTTAAGCTTCTTAGTAAACGCTGATCTAATCCTCCAGAGCTCATTCAGCCCGCCGACGAGGTCTCTCCTGATGCCGACTACTATCAGCCGCTCCCTCCTCTGGGGGATCCCGAAGTGCGAAAAGTCAAGCACCTCGGAGAAGATTATGTGGTAGCCCTCTACAGACCCCGCAGGCGTCTCGCCCCCTATTACTTTCTTGACCTCGTCCCACCTAATGTTCAGGTTGGAGAGGTCTTCAAGTATGACTTTGTACGCCAGCCCCCTGTTGGCGCTCACAAGCCCCGGCACATTCTCGAAGAGGAAGGCCTTGGGCTGGAGTGTGGCGAGAGCCCTGACGAAGTGGGCATACAGCCTCCCGCGCCTAACCTCTATGCCCCTCCTGTCCCACTCGGGGCCTCTAACGATTGAGAAGTCCTGGCAGGGAGGTCCTCCGGCAACTACATCTACCTCTACACCCCTTATAGGGGTGAAGTCCACGCGCTCAACATCGCACTCCAGCGCGACGTCTGGATGGGCCTCGACCCTTCTATCACCCTTGCAGGTCGCCAGCTTCAGCCCGAAGTTCCGCGAGTAGGTCTGCATGGCCGGCGCGAGGATGTCGTTGGCGAAGACCACCTCATAGAGCCCGGTCTGCACGAAGCCCAGATCGAGTCCCCCGGCCCCGGAGAAGAGGGAGACAACCGCGAACTTCCTCATCTCTGGGCACCGCCCTCAGCGCTGAAAGACCTCTTGATGTTTTCCGATATTACAGACTTCTCGGAAAGCCAGGCGAGCACTATGTTTCTCACGATCTCGGCATCATCGTTGCCCATTACCCCCCTGAATCGCTCTATGAGACTCCACTGCTCTTCTGTGAACGTGACCTGAACCCTCTTAACTCTGCTTCTCTCTTTACTGCGTTTCAAAGCACACACCCTAAACACATATAAGACACAGAGGTCTATAAAGCTTAGAGGTGCAGGGATCTGTTACCCAGCAGTGCAGTCGGTTTTCTACGTCTAAAAGGGCGAGGTCCTTCCCACCCTCTGGGCTCTGCGCTAGCGCTTGCACCGTCTTCTCAGCGTTCCTGGTTTTCCAGGCATGTCGTCAGCGCTCGCTCGAGCTCTTTCATCTCGCTCTCCACGATCTCCTGCATCCGCTTGAGTCGCTCGTAGTGCTCTCGGAGGTACTTCTGCGGGTTGACTTTTAGGTACTCCTCCGTGGCCAGCTTATCCACCTCGATATGGTGCAGGAGCATCCTCGCCCGTCGCCACTTCTCCCTTATCTCCTCACACCTACCCGACACGCACGTCTCCCCGTAGATCATCCAACCACTAGGGGGTTAAAGAGACCTCTAGAGTCCCTCACCGGGGGTGCACCCATAGCCTGCCCTCAAGCTTCGAAGACGTTCCTGATATGCTTTTTGTTGGGTACCGCGTTAAACTTCACCAACACGCGGAAGGGTACATACCTTTTTTGGCACTACCTTCCGTGCACTAGTAGTCTCCTTCGGCCACATGGTGCCGTTTTCTCCGCCGAGTCGTAGCATACTAGGTACTTAATGTCTACCGGTCCCGCTAAGTATATTTTTCAAGGCTTCACCGTATGGCTACCACGGTTCTGGGTGGTCAGCAACCCCGACCACGATAGCCATGGTGTTTATTACTGTTCCGCTTGTTGCCAGTGGCTTTCTGACCCCCAAACTTGGGGGATAAACGTTCACAATATTTAATTGATCCTCGGACTTGCGGCATGGCTAAACCATGCTACATGCCCGGCACTTATGTCACCACCTCGCGTTTTCAAACACCACATGACTACATAATCACTATGCAGTATATACTGACCGGCCATAGTG
This sequence comes from Thermofilum sp., assembly GCA_020832965.1. The sequence continues at coordinate 5,675 of JAJHRM010000124.1, forward strand.
ACTCCCCGCGACAATTCACCGTGGTAAGTCGCTGTGTAGAGCACTCTCAAACAATTAAACGCCTAATCGAGGCGTTAGGTAAGCGTTCGAGGAGGGGGTCAATCTAGCACTGTAAAACCTAATACCAGCCCCTTAGCTGAGAAGGCAGGCTAATGGCTCTGGGTAGATAGGTGTTTTAGAAAGGCGACTTCAAATCCTCCGCACTCTGCTCTCAGAGTTTATGACCGCAGTAAACTGCGTGGTGAAATCGTGCAGTTAGACCGGGTCTAAAAAGCGGTGCTCTGTGTAAAAATTAGTGTTCCAGACTGTACACTTTACAGTGCATAGCGTTTTATAAGTTGTTTTTAGAAAGCGTTTTCTTGAAACAAGCTGTTTTTAGGTGTCAATGTGGGTAAGAAGAGGTATAATGACGGTGTCCTCAGAGCTAAGGCGCTGGAGCTTAGGAGGGAGGGCTTAAGCTACAGGGAGATCGCTAGGAGGCTTGGGTGTAGCATCTACAAGGTGTGGGAGCTGATATCGCCACACAAGAACACTCGATCGAGGACTAAGCAGGTAGCCGAGCTGGCCCAGAAGCTGGATGAGCTGAGCAGGAGTGTTGGCGAGATTGAAGAGAAGATCTCTAGGGTGAGGGGCTTAGAGGACTTGGCTGAGCTAGCTTCTAGAATCGAGAGGCTTGAGAGAGTGGTGAGCATGATAGAGGACGACTTAGTCATTATGCAGTTCAGCGCGCTCTACAAGGTGCTCGAGAACCCCTGCAGGTGGATTAATGGGGAGGGATACTGCACGCTGAGATGTCTCGAGGAGTGGGAGGTCCGCGGCACGAACTGGGTTGTGAGGAGAGAAGTAGTAGACGGTGAAGCAGTGTACAGGATGAGCGTCAAAGAACACCCGTGGCTGTGCCTGGGGTGCCCCTTCTACGAGCCTAGAGTGTGAGCCACAATTTTGGGGTTCACGGGTAGAGAAGACAGCATCCCATTGTGCTGGGCAATGTGAGAAAGAGGTGTTGAAGCACACAGGTAAGTCATAGCTACTTAAAAATAACAGCGTGCATCACGGGGTTTAAATGCGAGCATTCCCGCGGAGTTGAGAACCCTGTAGAATGCAGAGTTTGCTCAAATTTCCACAGTTGAAGTCCTGGCTGTACGTTCTACGGGAGCAGGGTATTTTGCCCCTAAAATTTTAGGGTGAATGGTGTAAGCGGGAAGGCGAACCTCGCAGAGCTCCGCGAGGAGGTTAAGAGGGGGCTTCTCTAAACTCCAGGAAACTCGCTAGAGGTACTGTGCTAATCCCTACTCCTGAACCCCAATTTTGTGGCTCAGGGGTGACTGAGGAAACCTCTGGTTTAAGGGAATCGTAAAGAGACTCTATTCACTACTAGCTAGAATGCTCCCCTCAGTCCTCAACAGCCTCTTCTATAGTTTTAATATAGAAAGCGTGGCAGTTGTGGTAGCTGTGGTGACGAGAAACTGCTTGGCATTTTGAAAAATCAGACTACCCTCCTCAACAGCTACTACATTACCGCTATGGAAAGCCCCGCGTGCAGTAATATGTAAAAATAGAGTTAAGGCTACTCTGCGAGTTGCGGTTTGAGGAGTCCCAGAACCGAGCGGGTCCGGCGTGCAATTTTACGCCCCAATCGAGGAGTATTACTTTGCCCC
>JAJHRM010000125.1 GCA_020832965.1 Thermofilum sp.
GCGACGCCCATTCGAAATAACAGATAAGGGAATCGTCGTACACAACGATAAGGTAATAAGGCTTAGAGGGGAAATACTGAGCGGTGAGTGAAAGTGGAGGTTCCTTTAAAACCTATAGGGAAGGAAGAGACCAGGAAACTGGAACTAGCATTAATCTTCGGCACGCTGATGAGGCAAGATGTTCTAGAGAAGATAAAGAACTCTGAAGACAAAATTACCTGGCTTGACTCGCTAGTCATAGCATCCGGTGCGCTAGCCAGGGAGAGGGCAGGAATCCCAGTGGCCAGGATTGCTGAGGAGCTCGGCAGAACTGAGACCACTATAAGAAACCACCTAACCGGGAGAACGGAGGCGGGTAAAATAGTGAGAGAAACGTACGAGCTACTCGTAAGGAATAGTGGCAGGCTAGAATTCCTGATGCCCAGCGGGGAGGAGATCGAGAAGCTAAGGCGGGAAAACGAGGAGCTCAGAAAGAAAATTGACAACATCAAACAAGCCCTCCAGAGCATTCTCTACTCGCTTTAAACATGTGGAAGCTGTATACAGGTGGCAACATGAAGAATACTAGGAACACAGCAGAAATCATATAAAAATTTATCACAGATCTTTTTCTTTCTGATCTCCAACCAATCAAAAAGATTATTAAAAGCGTTAAGCGCGCAAGGGATGGCTACCCACTGGGAAACTGCGCTAAGAGTTCAGTGTAAATGTTGGAGGCCGTGTTCGCAGAGACGCTCCAGCGAAAATACCTCTCTACTCTTTCAATGCAGTTTTTCCTTAGTATTTCGCCAGCGTCCGGGTACTCCTCCAGTACTCTTAAGAGCTTCTCGCTCCCAATCTTTCTTGAATACCAGTCCAAGTCGCCAGTATTCGAAGCTTCCATGAAAGCCAGCAGGTCCCTCAAGGCATCACTTAACTCGTAGGGGTCGCCGGGAGCAACTAGCAGACCGGTTCCCCTCTCTCCGTGCTCATTTACGTCAAGGACAATTTCCTTGAGACCGCCGGTACGCGAAGCAACCAGCGGGTTACCGGTCGCCATGGCTTCTAAAGCCATTATCCCGAAAGGCTCCCACCTCGAGGGCGCAAAGAAGATATCTGAGGCTAGGTGCGCTAATTTATAAATCGAGGGGGTTACCCCGAAAATCACGCGAACATTTTCTGGGTAACTTCTCTGAAGCTCTGAAAGCTGGTAAACATGTTCTTCTCCGCCCCAAACAGGTATTACTAGAAACACGAACTTCGCATTACCAATTTCCCTGAGCACGCGGGGCACAGCTTCGATCATCAAGTCGAAGCCCTTTTGCTTAGCCAGTCTACCCGTTGTTATGGCTAGGGGACCGTCTAGGAGGAAGGGCTCGGGTTTACCATCCTCGCGCAAAGGCGGCAGGAAAGCATCCTGGACTACCCTCCTAATTCTCTCGTCAGGGATTACCGGCTCCTCCTTTCCAAGCCTAGCTATACCCTTCAGCAGAAAGTATCTCCGCAAGCAAACCCTTCTGTACATGCATTCTTCGCCAAAAAACTCGATAATGCCTGGCTTATGATGCCTTAAGGCCTCCTCTTGAGCCGATACTAGGCTCCAGTCCGTAGCGTTATAGATCACCCGGGACTTCTCAGAATAGCCGTGACCCAGGAATGGCAAGACTTCGTCACTTAGGTACGCCCGGCTGACAGTTACCAGTCTATCTGCCTCCATAGCTCCAACTTTTTCAGCAATAAAGTTCGCACGTGAGAGAACCTCCTTCAGTGAGGCTATCTCTCTTCTACCATCAATGCTGACTTCGTGTACCCAGCTCAGCGGGACTCCTATCTCTGAAAGTACCTCAGGCCTAACCTTTCTCCTAACCAGTAAGTGGATGTGGAAAACTGAGCGCCAGCTCTTGCCTGCAAGCGCGTGCTTCAACGCTACGAGTGAATAAACGCTGTGCCAGTCATGGAAGTGAATAATACTAGGGAAAGCCCCAGTGAGGCTGTCGGCTCGGGACAAGAACAACGCGAGGGAACGCGCAAACACCTTAACCTTACTCTCCATCACTTCCTCAGCGTAAACAGACGCATTGCTCAATACCGACCCGGAGAAGAGAAGAAACATCACGTTGCACCAAGAGGCTGCTCCCACGTAGACATCCCCATAAGGCGTTGAGAGCTTATCGATTATCTCCTCGCCCCTGGAACCTGGGGAGGCATGAGACGGCAACGCGACGTAAGCTTTCCAGCCGAGATCTGCGAGCCCCCTCGCCAAGTTGCTTGGAACCTCAGCTAGACCCCCCACCTTTACGAAAGGGACAGCCTCAAACGTGACCATCAGGACTGTCTTCTCACTTATTGCCAACTGAGCAACACCTCTGTATCAAAGGTCTCTCCCGGATTCAGTGCTACAGAGTAGTTGAAGCTTATTCCGAGACCCTGGAGCTCGCTTCTTAAACCCTTCTCCGTCCTGAACCAGCTAAGTAGCGGAGCTACCCAAACCTCTGCATGCTTGGCGGAGGATACCGCGACGTACGACACGGATGTCTTTACCTCTACCTTCCTGGACCACGGGGATGAGAAGCTCTCCGTGGCTCTTCGGTCATGACGGTTGTCGACCGCGTATGACGGTTCCTCCATGCTCTCGTAGGAAAGTCTGGGCAGGAGGTGCATCTCCACCGAAAGCTTCGGCTCAACAAATCTTTTCTCAATATTCCTCCACCTGTACGTCACCTTGAGGGTCTTTCCATCGCTGGAGAGTTCATAGATCTTCACAACGTGGATCCTTGCAGGGTTCCGCTTATCACTCCAGTCTCTACCCGTATAGGACAAGACAACCCTGTTTTCACCCACCCCTTCAACAATGTATTCCCCTAAAGCAAAGTCACTCGTGTCAATGAAGGGCTTATTGCTAATCCAGTCAAGCACGCTAGCGTCTTTTCGCCAGATATGCTCCCTGAAAGCCACTCGCCTATACCAGTCAGGGATTACGCTTTCTTGGTCCTGAAGGTACGGCTCCGGGTAGCGGGACATCGTAGATAGCAAGTTGTGTTCAGCCCCCGGTGCTTTCACATCCAGCTCAAACACTGAGCCGCCATCGCTTGGCTTTATGTAGACGTTTACATTTCTAGCCTCGAGAATGACCTCTTCTCGACCATCAAAGTCGAAGTCAAAGCTCCTGATATGCGAGGAGGATCCCAGATAGTAGCCAGCCTCCTCCTCGGCGATTCTCTCAGCGCGGATAAAGTGGCTGTAAATAGCTTGCCGGAGAACAGGAATGTAGACTCCGCCGAACAATCCGTGCCAATAGGCATCGTTGCACTGCCCAAGCAAGTACTCTTCCCAAGCACTGCTCGAAGCTCTTAGCGAGACGAGCTTCTCTCTAACGTAAAGCATCTTCTTATGCATGTTGTTCACCTCTCGATACTTCCTGACAAAGTTCGGGAAGTACCCCCCGCTCCACTCCTGCATCTTGTCGTAACTGCCGGGAGCGAAGTACGCGAGGCCGCTAAAACCGTGTCTCCTCAGGTACTCCGTTGGGGTGACAAGCTCTATGCTTGGGTCGCTACGTAGCGAGGAGAAGAAGATCCTCAACCACTGCTCGGCAGCATGGGGATCCCACCACTCACCAAACTTCTCGGCATCGCTCCCCCAAAGCACGTAAAGCAGGCCATTCTCGGAAGCATAGCTTCTCAGATAATCGAGCACCTCTGAATGCGGCTTCCATGGGAGAATATACCTTATTGGGCCGTCAATGAATAACACCCCCACTGACTTGCCGCTGTACTCTGTTAAGAAAGCCCTGTGCACGTCATCCCTCCACAACCCCGACTTATACCCAACCTCGTCGTCCACAATTACGTACTTATAGCCAGCATCCCTCAAGAGAGGAGGCAACGTAGGGTCCCAAACTCTTTCAGGAATCCAAACCCCCTGTGGAGAAGCACCTAAAACCTTTTCCACGAGACTCCGCCCCATCTTCAACTGCTGCACTCTGTCCTCCCAAGGCAAAATAGTCAATATGCCCTCAGAGAACGTACCCCCCAGAACTTCAAACTTGCCGCCACTCAGTAGCTCCCTCAGCTCGCTCAAGTAGTCAGGGTAAAACTCCCCCCAGTAACGCAGCAGGGGACCACTAAAGTGAAGAGTCAGCCTCAAGTCTCTATAATCCCTTAAAACCCTCAACAACAATTCGTACGAGTTATGCTGCACCCGTTCAAGCACAGACCTGTACTGCCCCAGTGGCTGATGGAAATGCAGGACAAATATGAAGGAAGTTTTACGCATACGAGCATTTTTACTCCTCATCAAAATTAAAATTTACGTTTAGGACTCAGAGCGCGTAGTGCCAACTTCAATTACCCCACTTCCCGAATAGCCAGAGCGCTCCGCAGAAAGTCTTTAGCACGCACTAACATGACCGATCCTCTTCCAGCGCCCATGACAATAATAACCTTAAAGCCGCTGGCTACTATAGTTAGGCGGGAGAACCTGGTGGACCGGCCGGGATTCGAACCCGGGACCTCCGCCACTTTGGGATCCTTATTCCTGCCAAGGCGGCGTGAGGCAGCTTATGCATCCTCCCACTAGACGACCGGCCCTCCGGCTTTAAAAATAAAAAGGGAGATTTTTAAATGTTTTGTGAAGGAGGAGGCTTTCCCGTAAGCTCGAGTGGCATACACGTGCTCAGAATAATTACTCCACAAAATAATTTTCACAGCATGCGGCTAAGCTCCTCAGTGCCAGGGATTAAAAGCTCTCAGGAACAACGTATCCGTGAAATTTATTTTTGTCACACGTGTCTCTAAAACCTGTATGAGCGAGCAAGGCATAACGGTGAAAAAGGAAGAAAACTTTTCAGAGTGGTACTCGCAGGTATTAGTGAAGGCCGGGCTAGTCGACTTAAGGTACAACGTCCAGGGATTCATTGTGCACAGGCCATGGCTAATGAGAATCATAAGGAGCATCTACAAGCTGTTTGAGGAGGAGCTGGAGCGAACAGGCCACGAACCAGTACTGTTCCCGCTAGTAATTCCGGAGGAGAACTTTGAAAAGGAGAGGGAGCACGTGGAGGGCTTTAGGGCGGAGGTCTTCTGGATTTCCGAGGTTGGTGACGGCAGCGAGAAGCTTGAAAGGAGGCTAGCATTGAGACCTACGAGTGAAACCGCCTTCTACTACATGTACTCCTTCTGGATACAGAGTTGGAGAGATCTCCCACTGAAGCTGTACCAAAGTGTCAGCGTGTACAGGTACGAGAAGAACACGAGGCCGCTGATACGTGGGCGCGAGTTCCTCTGGATAGAGGCTCATGACGCCTTTGCAACGCACGAGGAAGCGTTGAACCAAATAAGGGAGGACATGGAAAACTCGAGGAAGGTGATCTGGGAGAAGCTAGGCATACCCTTCTTGTTCCTGCGGCGTCCACCCTGGGACAAGTTTAGTGGAGCAGAGGACACGTACGCAGCAGACACACTGCTACCTGACGGGAGAGTGCTTCAAATAAGTTCTACCCACGATTTGGGGCAAAGATTTGCCAAGCCGTTTAATGTGACCTTCTTGGACAAGGACGGCCAAAGAAAGTATGTTTGGCAGACATGCTATGGTCCCGGGATATGGAGGATAGCGGCTGCCCTTATCGCTGTTCACGGCGACGATAAGGGGCTCGTGCTGCCAGTCCAAGTTGCACCGATCCAGGTGGTAATAATTCCGATATACTACAAGGAGGCGGAGAAAGGGAAGGTTCTCGAGAAGTGTAAGAGGCTAGAAGAACTCCTGAGAAATGCGGGGTACAGGGTCCATGTGGATTCGCGGGAGGAATACACTCCGGGGTACAAATTCAACGAGTGGGAACTACGAGGAGTGCCCATCCGGCTCGAGGTGGGCGTAAGGGAAGTCGAGACAAACACGGTTACGGTTTTCAGGCGTGATACACTACGCAAGGAAAAGATCCCCGATGAAAAATTACTTGAACACGTCAGGGCCCTGGAGGAACTTATCCTCGAGGAGCTGAAAGCGCGTGCAAGGAACTACTTCGAAAGCAGAATCGTGAGAGCAACGAAAAGGGAGGAAGTTGAGGAAGCCCTGAGAAGCGGCAAAATAGTGAAAATGCCTTTCTGCGGGCGAGAAGAATGCGCCAACAACTTGAAAGAGGCAACAGATGGGGGGAAAGTTAGAGGAACAGAGATAGATTTCAAGGAGGGAGACTACGGTGAATGCGCATGGTGCGGGTCTCCGGCAAAGCAGCTAGTATACGTGGCTAAGTCGTACTGAGCGTGGTTCCCAGTGTTCATGTGTCAGTCATCGCTCTGCCTCTTGTCGCGGAGCCAGCTGCCGGCAAATGGTGCCGCCCCCTCAACTGTCACACAAGTGATCTCTGCCCCGGGACCTCTCCCAGCATCAAGTAAGCTACTGCAACAGCGGCTCCAAGCATTATCAGCATGCGCTAGCATAATCTCAGCACGTAGACGAAGGCATCGCTCCCATCCGCGTAGTAGCCTTCCCTTGTACCCACCCTCTTGAATCCCATTTTCTCGTACAGGGTTATTGCCGGAATATTCTGCGTCTTTACCTCTAAGTAGATTTCCTTTACGCCGACATTGTTTGCCAATTTTACAGTTTCTTCGAGTAGCTTTTTCCCAATCCCCTTCCCCCTAAACCCCTCTATGACTGCGATGCTGTGAATGTGGAGACGCTTATCTTCGAGGCACGAGACAATGTATCCAATGGTTAACCCCTTGTAGTCAGCAACGAGGAAAAAGTCTCTACAAGCCTCATACAGTTGAAATAGGTAATAGAAGGGGAAGGCATCCAAGCCGAAAACCTTCTCCTCTATTTCAGCAATGTAGAATAGGTCACCCGGCTCAATCTTCCTTACCCTAATTTCCAAATCTTTCCCCCTTCGATTATGATCTTATCCATAGGTCTAGGTATGAAAACGTTTCTGAAAATTTTCCTGGCGGCTTCGAGATAAGTCTCGTCAATACCTGGGCCGAGGCGGGCATAGGGCAGGTGGATGAGAGCTAAATAACAGGCGTTTATCTCCTTTGCGAATATTGCTGCTTGAATTGGCGTAGAGTGCCCATCCTCGACAGCCTCCCTCTCCATCCCAGGAGGGTATGTGGCTTCGTGGACCAGCAGCGTGCAATCCCTAAACCCGCTGGCTAAATCGCTACTCGGAGACGTGTCTCCTGAGTAGCAGAGGGAAGCGCTACCGTAGTCAAGTCTCACCCCCAGCGCCCTCACCGTATGCCTCGCTTCGTAGAGACTAATATTCCCGATTCTTGCAGGCGGCTCGACCTCCCTAAAA
>JAJHRM010000010.1 GCA_020832965.1 Thermofilum sp.
AGGGTAATGCTGGGGCTATGCCGGCTCACATTGAAGGAGACTTGGAGAGCGTCATCGTACCCATAGCCGTACTCATCGTAGTAGTGCAGCCTGAAGGTTATCGTCGCGGAGCCCTCCACGGGTGTGGGTCTCACCGTGAACGAGAGCTCGCTGCAGCGGCCTGCTTCCACGCGCTCAACTCTGGCTTTGGAGGTCTCCAACACGTAAACCCCTGCTCCGGGCACTGCTTCGACCGTCACATCGACGGCCGCGGCATCCCCAATGTTCGTGATCAGCACCGCGAGCTTGGAGTTCAAGCCGTAGGGCAGTGATGCGTTGAGTAGCCTCACAGAGAGTATGGGGGAGGGGGACCTCAGCACCTCTAAACCCGTGCTCACAGCGTTCGTCCTCGCGTCACCGTATTCGTCGTAGTAGGAGATAGCCAGCTGAAGCTGCGCTGCGCCGACGGCTGTGCGGTCCGCCCGGATTAGTAGTGGCACCGCTTTAGTCTCGCCGGGGGCGAAGTCGCCAAGTGAGGCGGAGGAGCCCGAGAGCACTGCGACGCCGGGCGAGAGGCTCGTCACTGAGACCTTTACATCCCTGGCCGTGCTCGGACCAGTATTTGTCACGTAGAGGAATAGTTGCGAGCGCTGGCCCGAGGAGACCCTGCTAGGCGAAAGAGTGCATGTGAAGAAGGGAAGCCCCCTCGCCCTGACTGCTTGGAAGCCTATGCTCATGGTCTGCGTGCCCGGGTTCCTCGCGAAGTCCTCGTAGGAAACACTGACGGTCAGCGCAACGCTATCCCCTGCAGCGCTGTCAACAATCACGCTGGTTGTAAGGGTGAGTTGCCCACCTACACTAACGAGTCCTTCCCGGCTTAGTGAGCCTCCCAGGACTGTGAGGAAGGCGCTGGCTGGCGTAGTGCGGACCTCCACGTTCCTTGCAGGGGCCCCCTCCACCCTTACCGTGAGTACAACCTGGTTGACCTCCCCCTTCCGCAAAACCCCCTTGTCGGCAGTTACGGCGAAGATGGGGCTGCCAGTGATTCCCACTTGGAAGTCGATGGTCGTGAGCGTGCTTCCGTTGGAGCAGAGGCTGAGCTGTGCAGGGTAGTAGGAGGCTAGGGGTCCCTCGGGAAGGCTCAATAGGAACCTCAAGGGGATCAGTGCTCCCTGAGCCAGGTAGCCTGTGTAGCTGGCGTTAGCTGCTAAGTCCCTGCCTGCCACCCCCTTCACGGCCAGATGCGCCTCAAGGGTCAGGTTACCGCTGGCGCCGCGGTACTCCAGCACAGCAACGAGCGTGTTGTTCGCGCCTCCCGCGGGTGGTGCTTGCCAGTAGGCATCGTGTAAGGTGAACAGTGGCTGGGCCCTCGCTGGGAATGCTATTATCATGGCGAGAGCTAGAGCTGCCAGGATGACAGTTCCCGCCTTCACTCACTCCACCTTAAGCCTCAGAACCTTCACGGCAGCGGCTAGGAACACTGCTGTTTCGAGGGCGAGCGCTGTGCACTCCTGAGAGACATCTGCGAGTTCCCAGCCCCTCAGCTGGACGTTCCTAAACGCCTTGAGGAAGTAGTAGAGGGGCAGCGCCCTGCTAGCAAGCCTGGCGCCGGGCGTGAGCATTTCCACAGGCATGAAGATGCCTGAGAACAGGAGCGATGGGACGAAGGCGAAGATGGCAGCCTGATACGCCTGCAACTGGTTATGCGAAACAGCTGATATGAGGAGTCCCATGCTCAGCGAGCAGAGCAGCATGAAGAAGGATACCGTGAGGAGCGCAGGCAAGGGTCCCTTCACTTGAACCCCAAGCACGTAGACGGCGAACGCCATAGTAACTACCATGTCTGCTACGGTCATTAGCGCGTACGCAATAAACTTCCCGAATACGATGTGCCAGCTGGAGACTGGCGTCATGATCAGTTGCTCAAAGGTTTTCCTTTCCCGCTCGCGACTTATGGAAACCGCGATGAGGCTCATCGGCACGAGGTGGAGGAGGAAGCCCACAATTATCGGAGTATAGTTGTCAACCGAGCTGACCTTGGGACCATAGACTGTCTGCCTTTCAATATCGATGTAGAAGGCGCCATAGAGCTCCGAGACCTTCTTCACGAATACCTGTGTCGCGATGACGGCTGACTGCCATACGAGCTCTGAGACGGTAGCATACGCAGCATCAATTACAACTATGACCCTCGTGCTCTTTCCTCTCATGATGCAGCTGCTGAAACCCTCCGGTATTATCACGGCTGCGTAAGCCGCACCCCTCCGCACGAGCTCTGCTCCAGCCTCCGGGGTTGGGGTGTACGCCGCGATTACGAAGAAGCCGCTAGCCCTTAGTGACTCCACGAACTGCCAGGAGGCTGTACCCCCATCAAGGTTTACAATGACAATAGGGATCTCGCTCTTCCTCTCCCCGTAGCCAGCAACGAGCATCGCCATAACCACCAGTGGCATGAGTAGGACCATCGTCAGCGTCCTCGGGTCCCTGAGTAGCTGCTTCACGTCCTTCACCACGAGCGCAGCTAGCGGACCCATGTTCCTCACCCGCTCGTCAGCTTGATGAAGGCGTCCTCAAGGCTGACGTGTAGAGGGTAGGCTCGTACCACTTTGACCCCTCTCTCCTCCAACGTCCGCGTCAGGGGGACGAGCGCTTCGGTGGCATCAGGCACAAGCAGCTGAAGTCTGCTGTAAGACCCATCCCCCTCAAATTCCAATAGCCTTGCCCTAAGGCTGCTGAGAGCCGGGCGGGGGTCACCTGCCACAACCAGCTCCAGCAGGTCTCCACCGAAGGCGAGGCGCTTAATCTCAAGGGGTGTGCCCTCCGCGGCGACCCGACCCCTACTCATCAACGCTATCCGATCACAGTTCTCAGCTTCATCCATGTAGTGGGTGGTGACAAGTATTGTTACGCCTCTGCGCTTCAGCTCCCTGAATTTCTCCCACAGGTACCTCCTCAGAGGGGGATCCACGCCCGCTGTTGGCTCGTCGACGACAAGGAGCCTGGGCTTGTGCAGGAGAGACACTGCGAGGGCCAGCCGTTGCTTCATCCCGCCGCTCAGCTTCCCGGCAAGCCTGCCTCTGAACTCCCTGAGCATGAACTCGTCCATGAGCTCCTGCATCCTCTCCTCTGCTTCCATGCCCCTGAGCCCGAAGAGGGAGGCGTAGAGGCGCATGTTCTCCTCCACTGTCAAGTCCTCGTAGAGGCTGAAGTGCTGCGGCATGTAGCCCGTTATCCTCAGGACCTCCCTTCTGTTCTTCTCGACATCGACCCCGAAGACCCTCACGTACCCGGAACTCGGCTTGAGCAAGCCGAGGATCATCCTGATCGTGGTGGTCTTGCCAGCCCCGTTAGGCCCTAGTAGCCCGAAGATCACGCCCTCCTCAACTCTGAGGTTTACGCTGTCCACTGCCCTGAACCCGCCGAAGACTTTGACGAGGTTTACTGCCTCAATGGCCAGCATCATCGTACGGTTAACTTTAATAACCCTTATATACTTTATTCACGGTAAACAGTTAATATGAGTGAGTTTGACGAGGCGGTTGAGGTCCTCAGAGAGCTCGGTCTCTCCGATTACGAGGCTAAGGCTTATGCTGCCCTCTTGGCTATGGGTGAGCTCACCCCCAAGGAGGTTAGCAGTGCTGCGAATATCCCGTACACGAAGGTTTACGAGGCTCTAAGGAGGCTGGAAGCTAAGGGGTGGGCGATCGTGGTTTCGCGGACACCCCTTGTCTACGCGCCGAGGAAGCCTGGAGAGGCTATTGCAAGTGAGAGGAGGAAGCTGGAGGAAAGGCTGAGGAAGGCTGAGGAGAAGCTGAGGACTCTAGAGAGAGCAGGTGCGGTAGCCACTGGAATATACATCGTTAGGAGTTTTACAGCCCTGGCGAGGATCACTCGCAGCGTCGTTGCGGAGTCCAGCGAAGTCCTCATGGTGGTATCGACACCCACGCTACTCGAGAAGATCGAGAACTTACTCTCAAATGGGAAGGTGAGGGGGATAATCGACGTCAGCATGCAAGCTCCGCGACGCGGTGAGTGGAGGAAGATTCCACTTACCGCCCTCCTCGACGTAATAATCGGCGACAAGTCGAAGCTCGTGCTCCACTTCTCCTTGCTCAGCCCTCGCGGGAAACCAAGCGGTGTACTTGTGCTGGATAGGGAGATCGCCAGTGCAGCCTGCGAGTACTTCGAGAGGATATGGGAGATCGCCAAGCCCCCCAGCACTGACATGTAAACCAGAGGTGAAAACCTCAGAGGACCTAAGGGGTGCACTTGAAAGACTCTAGAAGAGGACAAACTGGAATCCAGCGCTATGTTGTTTAAATGCTGGTGTGCGCTGCGCTTCAGTACTAGGATAAACCTTTCACTTATTGCATCTCATCATTGTTTTCATGCATTTGCTTGCTAGACTTGCTTTGCTAGTTCCTCTAGGAACTTCTCGAGGAGGCTGCAGGGTATTCTGGCTCCTGCTGCTTGCTTGTGTCCTCCGCCGTGTCCTCCTAGCTGTACAGCTATTTTTCGTAGCAACGCGTTTAGGTCTACCTGGCTCGTTGACCTCAGGCTCATTACGCAGACATCTCCCCTCCTCTCTACTGCTATTCCAACCTTTACATTTTTCTCCACCCTAGCGTAAAATGCGGCGGTACCTAGGCTTCCCCCGGGGTCCACGACGTAGGCAATGTTTCCCAGGACTTCGGCTTCTTTTCCTACGCGTAGCCTCAGTTCCTCGTTTAGCTTGCTCTGCCTCGCGGCTTTTTCAACTAGTTGAGGGTTCTTTGAGGGGAGATTGTTTTCGGCTAGATACTCGATTATTCTCCTCTTCTCCTCGTAGTTTCTCCCCATGGCTTCAAGGGCTAGGACAAGTGTCCCCGCCTCGAAGAAGAGTGTCTTGACGTCCCACTCCTCCAGCATCCCCAGGTACCAAGGAGTAGATATCATGTGGTCGCCGATTGCGCCATACACGGCTACCCTGCTCATCTCTCTTGGAGGTCTCAGGAACCTATATGAGAGTTCTGCGGCGCAAGCACCCTCCTCGTGGAAAACAGTTACACCAATGTTTCTAAGCTTGTCCAGTACCCCGTTGTATGGGTGATGGTCAATGTATATTATCTTTGAATACATTGACTTAAAGAGCTGAAGCATTTCATCAAGGTTGCGCTCGTCAACAGCTATGTCCTGAATGATTACAAGCTCTTTGCCGAGGGCAAATTCTTTGAGGTCTCCGAGCAACCCCACGGGGTGCGTAAAGTAGACTTCTGCATCCCTGTACACACTCTTCGCTATAGCCGCAGAAGTTACACCGTCTGCATCCCCGTGCGCAAGTATTACCGTGTCCACAGCTAACATACGAGTATCTTCTAAAAATATGTTTACATCCACCCCAGGAAAAACCCTATATACTCCTACCCTCCATTGACACTTATATGAGTACGGCGGAAACATTTAGCAGGGTCTACACGGTCTCCAAAGAGCACCTGGCAAAGCATGTTTCATTTGAGGGGACAGGTATACTTTCGACACCAAGCCTGATAGCATTCATGGAGGAAGCAAGCAGGATATTTTTGGACAGCAAGCTTCCCCAGAACCAGACAACTGTAGGCGTACACATCGACGTCTACCACGCTGCTCCAGCCCTACTCGGTACGCAGGTGGAGATCCGTGGAAGAGTCCTGAGGAGCAGCGGCAGGAGGGTCTTCCTGTGGCTCGAAGCGTGGAGCGGAGAAACACTTATTGGTTATGGGGTCCACGAGAGAGCGGTCATCGACAAAACGGAGTACGCTGGCAGGATAGCCTCAATGATTGTGTCAAAAATAGGTGGCTAACGTAGCTACTAGAAGCAACCACGCTCTTTCCGCTTGGACCCTAACTTCCCCCTGGATGCTTCCATGAAAATCTTTAAGTTTTTTCCATCCTCAGAGACTCATGGTGCACACCTCGCTGTGCAGAATTAACGTTGCTGAATACCTGGGGGCAATCTTTGGGCTTTCAGTTTTCATGGGGCTTGGGTGGATATGCATCCTATCCTCTACGGGTATGCTATCTCTACAGTCTCCAGGCAACTCCTTTGTCTCTGTTGTTCTCTCAGTTATTTTAACGGTTGCTACGCATGAAGGAACCCACGCGTCGGTTGCAAGACTCCTCGGGGCAGAGAAGATAAAGGCCGGCTTCTTTAAGTACGGCGCATACGTCGCAATCGAAGAGCCTCTCGCCAGAGATGAATGGATAACAGTTGCAGCAGCGCCGATCCTAATTTCCCCGCTGGCCCTAGTTCTGGCAACTCTAACCGGAGGAATGCTCAGGGACGTATTGGTCTTTGTCAGCCTCATCAACTTTGTTGGCTCGAGTGGAGACATTGTCCTAGCAATCTTCGCCTCGAAGACGAGCCGAGACACACTTATCAGGGATGAGGGTCCAGCTGTCGTATTCGAGGGCCGATGCCCCCAGGCAACCTTTGCCAACATGGTAAGGGCTTTAGCCCCCGCTGGACTCGCACTGTTCTTAATGCTCACACTCGTCCTGCAAGTCCTCCTCTTAGCCGCCCAATTCAGCTTACCGAGACCCGTGGATAAGGTGACAGAGCTGCTCAAAAACAACGAGACGTTCACCGTAGACATCCTCGGTCTAGTAGAAGCACAAGTATCGCTGCAAAAAACTCCAAGTGGTCGAGCCGTGAGCTATTCTTCAAAAGCAAAGCCCGCCTATTTTATCCTCTCGTTTCTAATAGCCTTCCTTGCCGCATTCGCCGAGTGGTACTACTTGAAGCGTCAAGGTAAAGCTAATGGGGGTCAGAGTCTAGGGTTACCTTGATCCTTTAAATAAATATCATCTGTAGGATTAGTGCGGGCTATCTCATCTAGCTCATTCCCGGCACTATTTAGCACCTACTTTTCGCCTAGACTTATCTCTCTATACCGCAGAGCACTCCCAGCGTAGTTAAAGCTGTAGGCTAGTCTCTCAAGTAGTCGCTGCATCTCAGACGAGTATCTCTTCCTTAGGTCTTCACATTCAAAGTAGTGCTCTACCAGTTTCTCCCTCAACCACCTAGACCCCTTATCGTCTCTTACAGCCTGGAAAATGTAGAAGTAGTGCCTGAAAACGTCTAGTCGGGGGTCGTACCTGTCCCTCGCTGACCCGTACTTCTCAAGCATCATTTCCAGCTCCTTGGAGTACAGGGCCCCCTTAGTTTCAACAGTTTTCTCGAGATGTTCCACGACTGTGTCATATATCTCCTCGTAAAGCCTACGAGTCTTTGTGCCCGCTGGGAAGGCTGCCATCACTTCCAGTAGAAGCTGAGTATAGACGCCGGACATCTTATACTTGACTTTTCCGCCCGTGGCTCTTGCAATAGTGCTCCAGACGCCGAAACCCTTATCCGAGTGGGGGTGGCTCCCGCTGCCGCTGTGGATGGATAAGTAGGCGTTAAGGCCGGAAGCTATGCTGTGAAGGGTGGCAACTTTCTCGTAGAGCTCCTGAAGGCTGCCGGTGTAGTCCTCCCTCTTCTTGAAACCTATGTTCGGGGCAATGAAGTCCACCCTCACCCCCCTGGAGATTAGCTCGGACAGATAGAAGTAAACCTCGCGGGGGTCGCTCTCGATAGGTGTCTCATCGAAGGCTACTTCCACGCCGAAATCCCTGGGGTTCTCGCTGAGAAGCAGCCGGTATATCTTGACTGCGTAGCTAATGCTCCTCGCAAACTTCACTGCTAGGCGTGCCACATCCATCCCAGTGTACTTCAAGCAGACCTGCCTATCCATTCCAAGGAAGCAGTGCCTCCCAACGTACTTTTCCTCCAGCCTCCTCCGATGCTCGGAGTCAAGCAGCTCCTCGTACCTCGCCTCCACTTCGTAGCCGGGCATGCCGTCTACGCGGAAGTCTATTAAGTCGCAAGTGTCGATTGTAGCGAAGTCCACCCCTCCCGCCTCCCTCGCCTCCCTAAGCTCAGCCTCTATGTAGTTCATGGACTCAGCCACTTCCGCCTCGGAGAGGGGTTCGTCAACCTTGACGCCCGCAATCTTCTTCAGAGCCCTCTCAACGGAGCCCATCACGGAGACGTGGTCAGCCTCCACCTCGAGCGGGACGCTGAATACCCGGGAGCAATCTCTGGCTTGGGTGATGAAGCTGGATATGCTCGTCCCGGTGTGACCGAGGTAGAAGTACCTCGGATCCGTGGAGTCTATGTAGTTCTTGGGGGCGGTCTCCCTGTTAAAAGAAAGCATAACTGTGAAGTGCATGGCATGGCTTTTCGCAGAGTAAGCGACCTGGGGCAAGGCAATTTCCGGGATACGTATGCCTACCGCCGGCCTCGGAATCTTTCCCAGGTACATGACTCCTGCCTCTATTAAGTTCTCCCAAGCCTACGAGGAACGGCCACCGAAATATAAAGGTTCACTCACAAGCTCGCTTCCCCACGCCTTGCTGGCGCATCTCCTGCTTAACTCATTAGCGCGTTTGAGTTAATCTTTCTGGAAAATCCCTTTAGGTAACGATAAATTTTCATATATTGATATGTGCATTACACGCTGGTGGTATTAGCGGTGTCTAGTGAGCAGCTGAAAATGGTGCTTAGCGGGCTCACGGTGGATGAGCTTAAAGCTCTCGCAGAGGAGCTCGGCGTCAGGGTTAAAGCGAGGAAGAGAAAGGACAAGATCATCGAGGGAATATTGCAGGGAACTCCCCAGGGGAAGATGGGGGAGCTCATTGCGAGAGCTGAGAAGATTGCGAGGGAAAGGGCTGAAGGGGAGCAGCAAAGAGAAATGGTGAGTCCTACAGGAGTTCAGCAGGATCTGCTCAGGGAGCTTTCCGAGATAAGGAGGATTCTTGATGAGAGGCTTCCCGTAAGAGTGCTGAGCTTCAGGGAGTTCGCAAAAGCTGTGGTCGATGAGTACTGGAGGCTGGGAGGGAGCTTCGTCAGCTATGAAGCGCTCAGGGACGCTGTGTGTGCGCGCATCATGATCGCACCTCAGCACTTCGACGTATGGTTTAGTGACCTTGTTTGGGCTTCAGCAGGCAGAATCACTGTTGGAGAGTCGAGGACGTCCAAGGGGAGGATAGTCCACGTCTTAATGAAGGCGAAGACTCCTGAGGAGATCGTGTGGGGAGGCTGATGCCCCATGGAGAGAGAGTACGTGGAGAGTCTCCGAAGTGCTCTCTTCCAGGGAATACCCCCGCCGAAGGAGGTCATGAAGGCGATATTCGTTGACAGGGAGGACGAGCTGAAGAGGCTGGCAAGAGCCCTGGAGTCTGTTGTGAGCAGCGGGAGGGGTAGGGCTTTGCTGATAACGGGGGATGCTGGGTACGGAAAATCTGCCCTCATCGAGTACTTCAAGGGTTATGCTCTTGAGCAACACGGTGTTGCTTTTAGCTACGTTGAGATGAGGGGGCTGGCGAGCGTGGAGCCACTAGAGCTTATCCCCGCTGTCTATAGGATGATCATCGAGCAGATGGAGGGTAGTGAGGGAAAACGCGGTAGGGAAATTCTGACGAGCATCTCGCGCGTGCTTTACGAAAAGTACTCCGGCGTGCTTGATAAAATTTCGTTCAGGCTGAGGAGCTGCCTGAGCGCTGAAGTCAGGGAGAGGTTCGAGGAGCTGGGTGACGAGGCTGTGGCGAGGGCGCTAGCACTTATGGCGATCAACCACTTAAACCCTGTCGCGTACGATTACTTGAGGGGGGTGAGGGGTCTCGAGCCGGACGAGGCTAGGCTCTTCGAGAGGGCGCTTGGGTGCAGGATCCCCTGGAGTCTTCGGAGGGAGGGGCTTGGGAGAGCCCTGGCTACGATCGCGAGGGCTGTACGAGAGGCTGGCATGAAAGCCCTCGTCATAGCAATTGATGAGCTGGAGGTGCTTGAGAGCGTCGGGCACGACCTCCTCCCAAGATTTCTGGCCGAGTTCACGGCGTTCATGGAGATAGCCATTAGCTCGCCCATCTTCATCATCGTGGCTTCGACGCCGGGCTTCTGGTCGGAGGATGAAAAGAGCGTGAAGAGCCTCTACCCCTTCCTCTTCCAGAGGTTGAACCCGGGAAGGCTCGACTTAGGGGGGCTTAAGGTAGCCGATGTAAGGGCTCTGGCCTGGAGACTCATCAAGCTCTACGAGGGGGCATACGGAGGATCCGTGGTCCTAGGCATTGACGGGGACTCTCTGGGTTCCGAGGTCTTTAGGAGGGTTCAGCCGCTAGGACATCCAAGAGGAATAGTTCAGCAGCTTGTAAGCACTCTCGATGAGAAAATTGTAGCAGTAGGGCCGTAGCCCGCCACCAGGTTCGTGTGCAAGTTCATTTCGAGGGAAAAGGCTAGCGGAGACGCATGCTATGAGCGCGCTTTCCTGAAGCACCCATAGAAAAGCCTCCCGATGAGGAAGAGGGAAAACTCTAGGTAGAGACGCGCGCCCTGGGAAGGCAGGGGAGAACCTTTGCGCACGCAACTTTTTAATTTAAAGGATAACTTTAAAAATGGAGGTTGCTTTCTTTTCAGTGGTGCTCCTTGCCTAGGAGGATGACCCTGAGGCGCCTAATGAGCTACCTTGAAAAGTGCCAGCTCCTCACGGACGAGGAGTTAGCCGAGATCGAGGAGCGTTTAACGAGGGGCGATGATGTGCTTGAACTCGGTGTGAGGTACGTCAGGTTTGATGAGTCTAAGAATGATCACGTGGTAGAGGTTGATGACCTCGAAGGTCTCCTCTCTGAGAATGGCTATGACCCAAACTTCGACAGATACAGCTCAGAGGTTTTCTAGCGCTTACACCTAGCGGCGCGCCGCAACTCAGCTCTCTGAGGGGGCGTGGGAGAGTCCGTCAGGGTGGAGTGCTCCTTTTCGCCGCCTTTCTCAGGATGAACACTGGAAGGAGGAGGAGTGCAAGGGCGATCAGCATCAGGATAAGGCCGGCGATCATTAGCAGCGGTAGGA
This sequence comes from Thermofilum sp., assembly GCA_020832965.1. The sequence continues at coordinate 10,880 of JAJHRM010000010.1, forward strand.
ATTCTGGCTTGCCGACGCCGAAGCATATGGGAATAAAGCCTATAAAGATGCATCCCGCAACTCCAGCAGTGGCAGCGCCGCGGCTCCAGAGCATCGCAACGGATAGGATTATCACCGCTAGAAACGCGATTGCAAAGCCAGCAAGCACTAGCTTGAATCCAGCCTCCAATGCGTCTCTCATCGCGTAGATAGCACCTCGAGCACCCTCAGCATGATGATGAAGAAGAAAAACAGGAACATGAGGACTATTGCAAGTATTGAGACCTTCTTCGCCGCCTCAGCGTTGGAGCCGAAGATTATTGGCAGGGGGCCAATCATGAGAACTCCTCCAGTCTCAGCTTTCCCCTCTGACCCCCTCCTCAGGGCTGAGAGGGCGATGAGTATGAAGCCTGTGAGGATCAGGAGCACGCTTGCAGCTATCAATGCGTAAAATAGTTGAATCAGCAGATCCATGCTCACCAGCGTATCTCTGCTTTCCAAAAATAAATTCTTTACTCCCTGCGACGGGTGTGCTGGAAAGCTTAGCGCGCCTCACTCTTGCTGACGGTGAGGAGGACATTTTTTGCGCTAATTATTGATAGCATGTTTTTAGGCCTCGATCAATGAATGGCTGAATTTATATAACCTACATGGTCGTTGGATTTGCTTATGAGGTGGGTTTTTCCTGAGAGGAGTAGGTGTTTTCGGAGGGACCCGTCCTACGAGTTTCTCGAGTTGGCAGGGAAGATTAAGGACGCTGTGAGTTTTGGTATTGGTCAGCCTTTCCACTTGCCGCCCATTGAGGTTTTTAGCGGGTTAAGCTTGGCTGGGGAGGGGGTTTCAGGCTACTCGCCCGCGCTCGGATTCTTGGAGCTTAGGGAGAGGCTAGCCGAGTTTCTGGGCGAGAAGCACGGCGTAGAATTGAAGGCTGAGAATGTCGCTGTGACCGCTGGGGCTACTTCTGCTCTTTACATGTCTTTAGCTCTCCTGGTTGGGGATGGTACGCCTGTGTATATACAGGACCCCAGTTTCCCAGTGTATCGAGACGTTGCGGAGTTCCTAGGCGGGAAGTTGTACTACTGGAGGGCCGGTTTCAGTGGAGGGTTTGAGTGGATATGTCCGTGGGAATCTGCGAGGAGCGGGGGTGGGGTTGTAGTTGTGAATTTTCCGAATAACCCTTCTGGCTCAGCGTGGTCCAGAGGGTTGCTGGAATGCTTAGCTGGGGAAGCCGCCGGGAGGGGTCTTGTCGTTGTTAGTGACGAGGTTTACGAGGATTTTGTATATGAGGGTCGCCACTACTCCGTGCTGGAGTTCCCCGACCTGATGGAGAGGGCTGTGTATGTCGGGAGTTTTTCGAAGACTTGGGGTCTTGCCGGGTTTAGGCTTGGATACGTGGTAGCGGACTCAGGGTTCATCGAGAGGCTAGAGAACGCTGCCATAAGCATGTATGGCTCTCCGCCTACTTATTCCCAGGTGCTTGCGTTGAGGGCTCTTGACCTCGGGCTCGACTGGTTCGGCAGGATTAAGGAAGAGTACAGGAGTAACAGGGACCTCCTTGTTGAGGGCTTGTCAAGGTTGCCGGGGGTGGAAGCTTATAGGCCGAGGGGCTCGTTCTACGTCTTCCCGCGGGTGAGGGGTTTAGCGGAGAGCCTGGGCGCCGGGGATTCCCGTAGCTTGGCCTACGTGCTGTTAGAGCGTGTAGGCGTTGTTGCTTTGCCGGGTGATGCGTACTCGGTGAGTATTGGAAGAGATCATTTGAGGTTTTCTTTCTCGCTTAGGAGGGAGAGGATAATAGAGGGCTTAGAGAGGCTGAGGAGATTTGCAGAAGAACTCTAACATGAGCATTGCCAGGTTTTCGGGGATACGGGAGAAGCTGTTTTGTGGGACGCATGGCCCCTGATCGTGGTAGCGTACCTCGCCTTCGCGGGAATCGTAGGCAGGTGCTTCTGGCGACGTACCTTTGGAAAATTATTTAAGGTTTTTCCTTATGGATGTGTAGTGTCAAAGTGTAGGGTTATTGTTCAGGGGTTAGTAAAGAGGTATGGCGGGAAGGTGGCCGTCAATGGTCTCTCCTTCATTGTCGAGCCCGGGGAGATTTATGCTCTTCTAGGTCCAAATGGTGCGGGTAAGACCACGACGTTGAAGACGATTGTGGGGCTGCTTAAACCCGACGCGGGGTACGTGAGTGTCTGTGGCGTCGATGTACACGTGGATAGGGCAAACGCGCTGAGATACATTGGCTACGTGCCCGAGAATCCTGTGGGCTTCGATTACTTGAGGGTGAGAGAGTTCTTCGAGTTCGTGGGGTCCCTCAGGGGTATTCCGCGTGACGTGCTCTCCGAGAGGGTTGAGAGGCTCCTCTCAGTTTTTCAGCTTGAGAGGTACGAGGACTACTTTATGGGGGAGCTTTCCAGGGGGAGTATTCAAAAAGTGCTCGTGATCTCAGCCCTCATTCATGAGCCTAGCGTACTTGTACTAGATGAGCCAATGTCAGGCATGGATCCTGAGTCGCAGATCAGCTTCAAGAACTTGTTGAAGCAGCTGGCGAGAGGGGGCGCCGCCATCCTGATTTCGAGCCATATGCTCGACGCTGTAGAGAGGTTTGCCACCAAGGTGGGAATAATCTCTGACGGGAGGATGATTGCTGAGGGGACGCTGGATGAGCTGAAGCGCCGAGTCGAGGTGGGTGGAGATGCAACTCTTGAGCGGGTTTTTCTGAGGGTCCTCAAGGGGGTGTAGGTGAGGAAATCGCTAACGATTTCAAAGTACCTTACGCTCAATACATTCAGCATTTTGCGAAGTGGTAAAGCCAAAATCGCCCTAGCTTTGCTAATGGCTGTGATCCTATCGCTTTACGTGTCTGTGCTGGCATCGACTATTCTCAACCGCTCCGCTTGGGAAAGCGCCAGGAAAGCAATTCGCTTGCCAGGGATAACGAAGACCACGGTTGTAGAGACGCTGGCAGCTTTCCAGGCTCTTTCACTGCTTGCTGTGACTATTCTTCCAAGAAGGGACATCACGGTCTCTGAGCAGGCCGAGTACGAGGTCCTCTTGACACTGCCTGTTACAATGCAGGAATACATGCTCGGGCGCTCGCTACACTCAGTAGTGCAGTCAGTTCTTGTGCAGTCAGTCTTCATTGTTCCCGGGGCTTTTTACGCGGCGGTATACTCGCAGGGCAACACTCTGAAGGTTGCCTTGTTCCCAGCGGCTCTCCTCCTCTGGATAATCTTCACAGAGAGTTTAGAGCGCTTGATCAGCTGTATCAAGGTGGCTACTGGAAAAGACAAGGCAATCAGGGGCTTTGCACTGGCCTACGTCCTCCTCGCAGCCCTGGAGTTCGCCGTTTCCCGGACCTTCCACTTGCTTACTGCTCCAACCATTCTGGCTGTGCAGCCTCTTGTACACTGCTTTACAGCACAGGAGCCCGTTGGTCAGGTAGCCTGGGAGCTGGTTTTGCTCGGGCTGGTCACCCTTGCTCTCATGTGCCTGCAGTATATGGTCTCTTCCCGTATTCGCCCGGAGAATGTTAAGCCACTTTCCGGGAAGGCTGCAATTGTAAGGCTTGGGGTCCGGCTCGCCAACCTGAGCTTTTACTCTGAGAAGCCTGAAGCCAGCATGTTTAAGGTTTTACTGCTTCGCCCCCTGCTGGGGGTTCAGGGACTGATCCTGGCATCCGGTCTCGTAGCTTCACTTTTCGCCGGCATGGCTGTGAGGGGGCTTTTCCCAGTGCTGGACCCCTACTCGATCGTAGCGTTTGCAGTGATACTCATACTAATGATCACGCTGGTCGAGCTTCAGCTATCCATACAGGAAGACTTGTCTCCCATCTGGCTATACAGGGTAAGCATGAGCAACCTCAAGCCACTTGCAAGAATACTTACAGCTAAGATTTCCCTGTACACGCTTTCTTCCTTCCTGGCTGGTGGGCTGTTCCTCCTCAGCTCGACAGGGGAATGCGAGTCCCTCCTCTTGCCAATAGTCTCGCTGCCCTCCTCCGTCCTCACAGCCTTACTTACGCTTGGGGTGGTGGCAGTAGCTATGACTAGGAGGAGGATAGTTAGATTTTCCTCCAGGGGCTTCTACCTCATAGAAGACACGCTGGCACTAATCATCCTCGCAATTTCAGTCTCACTATCAAGCCTCAGCGTGGCACTCTTCCAGATGCTACATGGCTACACGAAAGAGCTACTCCTCCTCTCAGCAGTAACACCTGTCGCTGCAGTGGTGCTCTACTTTGTAGGCACAGAGATTACTGGCGACATGCTGACTGAGAGGGACGTCTCGTCTTAAAGCAACTTTAAAATCAATTGAAGACAATTTTTTGGCCGTGCTCCAACCTGCGTCTACGCTGGGCACAGGGCTTCGGAGCAGCGCTTTAGGAGACTAAGAGCTCCAACGCAGAGGTGCGCCGAAGAAACGCATCTGCGCTCAATTGAGCTCGCGCGCTGAATAACCTAGCCCATTTGCGTATCAGCTCCAGGTTTTCCTTCAAGTTTTAGCATCTTTTGAATGTCTAGGTAACCGCGCGGAGATGCTGAGGCTGCTTTCCTCCTCTCCATAGGGCTAAGGAATTGTAAATTACGCCATGCTTCTATTTTTGCTTTATTTCCTGAGAACCTTCAACTTCACATTGCTGGCAGTGCTCTTTTATGTACAGAGCTTTCTGAAGAGAGCTGTCAGCATTTTTTAACAACTTTGTTAATTACATAAAGCATTTTTTTAAAGCTGGGAAATAAAGGCTCCTGAGCCCGCATGATTGCTGGTGAATTGCCAGATCGCATGTTTGAAGGCGTTGTGAAAACTCCTCACGGCCTTTTTGAGACCTTGAGGAGAATTCAGGCGATTTACGGCTACCTGCCGCCCGAGGGAGTAAGGAGAGCCGCGGAATACGCGGGGATCCCACTTGCACAAGCCTACAGCGTAGCCACGTTTTACCCTCAGTACAGCCTAGAGCCGATAGGCAAGTACAGGGTCCTTGTGTGCACAGGCATCAGTTGCCACTTGCGAGGGAATAATTTAAACATCGGGTTCCTTCGTTTGCTCCTCGGACTAACGTCGGGGCAGAAGACTACGAAGGACAAGCTTTTCTCTATTGAGGAAATAGGCTGCCCCGGATGCTGCAGCATAGCACCTGTCGTTGTTATCCATAGGCCAGACGGCAGCAACGAGTTCGTGGGGAGAGCTGACCCGCGCGCCTTGCATGCGCTTATTGAGCGCTACCGTAGGCAGGAGACTGGTGGTAGCAAGTGAGCTGGACGCTACTTGACAAGTGCTGCGAGAAGTGTACTCATTCACTTGAGAACCCGTGCCCCCGCTATATTGAATGCAGGCTCTCCGGCCCGCTGTGCCACGACGATGAGAAATGCCGGGAGCTGAGGCGCCGAAGACTAGAAGAGCTGCGCTTCGGCGAGAAAGGCGCGAAGATCAAGGTGCCGATAACCAGCTGCACACTCGCGGTGGGAGCTGGCGAGGTATACCGCGCAGTTGAGGAAGCTGCAAGAGCGATGAACCTGGAAGTGACAATCACAATATCCGGGTGCTACGGCCTGGACTTCATAGATCCGTGGCTAGAGCTCGCCGCTAGGGGGATGCCGACTTCGATCTACGCGAATGTTAAAACGTCAGACGTGCCCCAAATACTCGAAGAGTACTTCCTCAAGCGCGACGTCAGCGGAGCCTTTGCACTTAAAGAGAGGACTGGCTCAGCGGGTGGGGAGGATAAGGTCCCCTTGCTCGGCGAGCTGAACTATTGGGCAAAGCAGCATAGATGGGTTTCAAGAAACTGCGGGGTCATTAATCCCGAGTCGCTGGAGGAGTACGTGGCCAGCGGAGGTTATAGGGGCCTAACTAGGGCGCTCAGCATCGGCCCGGAGAAGGTGATCGACGAAATCCAGAGAAGCGGTCTTAAGGGTAGAAGCGGTGCCTACTTCCCCACAGGTCTCAAGTGGAGGTTCACGAGACAACAGGCAGCGACGCCGAAGTACGTGATAGCGAATGCACATGAAGGTGATCCGAGCGTATTCGTGAATAGGTTGCTCGCTGAGAGTGATCCCTTCAGAATTATTGAGGGACTGACGATAGCTGGTTACGCGATCGGGGCTAATCAGGGCTACGTGTTCGTAGGAGCAGAGAAGCCCCTAATGACCGGACGTCTGCGGAAGGCTGTGGAAGAGGCCAGGCGCTACGGCCTCTTGGGCGGGAACATCCTCGGTTCAGGCTTCGACTTCGATGCTGAGGTTGTACTAAGCGCTGGAGCCTACGTCTCCGGCGAGGAAACTGCAATTATTGCAGCAATCGAGGGGGAGAGAGCCTGGCCAAGGCAGAGACCGCCGTACCCGTCTGAAAGAGGTTTATGGGGTAAGCCCACGGTCATCAATAATGTTGAGACACTGGCTCATGCAGCCACGATCATGGCAGAAGGAGCAGAAAAGTTTGCAGCAGTAGGCTCCGAGAAAACTAAGGGGACTAAGATGTTCTGCGTGACGGGGGCCGTTAGGAGGTCTGGGGTTTACGAAGTACCAGTTGGTACGAGTATCAGGGTGCTGGTTGAAGAGCTAGCCGGAGGACCCCCTGAAGGCGTAAAGGTGAAGGCAGTTCACATTGGCGATCCGTCAGGCGGCTGCATTCCCACTAGCCTACTTGACCTGCCGCTGGAGGACGAGGCTCTGCAAAGGGCCGGTGCAGCCATGGGGAGTGGCGGCATCGTCGTTATCAGCGACGAGAACTGCATAGTAGATGTAGCTAAATTTTACTTAGCCTTCACTTCTGCGGAGTCGTGCGGCAAGTGCATACCTTGCAGAGTTGGGTTAAGGGTTATGTGGAGCATCCTCGACAAGATCACGAGGGGTGAGGGCGCGGAGGAGGATCTCCAGGTTCTGAGTCAGGTGGCAGAGACTGTGAAGTCCTCAAGCTTATGTGCGCTCGGCGGGACAGCGCCAAACCCCGTCCTGTCCACGCTCAGGTACTTCATGGACGAGTACCTTGCTCACATACGTGAAAAGCGCTGCCCGGCTCTCGTGTGCAGGGTGCTGATCAGGTACAGGATATACGAAGACAAATGCATTGCCTGCGGGCAGTGTGCACAGGATTGCCCGGCTGGCGTGATCTCGGTGACTGAAGGTGGGAAGTACAGGATAAATGAGGACGCTTGCATTAAGTGTGGCGTCTGCTACGCTGTCTGCCCGGTGAAAGCCGTGTACAAGGTCTCGGGCGCGGGGTGATTATGGATGGTGAAGGTTAGAATTGATGAGAAAGTTGTGGACGTGGAGCCGGGCACGACTGTTCTGGAAGCAGCAAAGAGAGCTGGTGTGGAGATACCGAGGCTCTGTGTGATCCCGAGGCTTTACGAGGGCTCCAGCTGTAGGCTCTGCTTAGTCAAGACGCCTACAGGAAGGATCCTCCCGTCCTGCAACTACCGCGTGTATAGGGATGAGGAGTTCCTAGCCAATACGTCTGACCTCTGGGAGATTAGGAGAGTTAACCTCGAGCTTCTGCTAAAGTTTCACAGAATAGAGTGCTGGTTGTGCGAGAGGAAGGGTTCGTGCCCCTTAGCTGAGCTATCGATAGAGCTCTTCGTGGATGGCTTACCTGTGTGCTCGGAGTGCCCGCTGCCGCCGAGCAGGTGTCTCCTACTTAAAGGTGAGATGTGCCTAGGCATGATAGCACAATCCGGGTGTGGCGCTGAGTGCCTGGCGAGTGGCGGAGAGTGCTGGGGTTGCAGGGGTCCCATAACGCAGGAAGACGTACTTGAAAGAGCCTTTGCCCGTTACAGGGAGCTTGGCTTTAACGTGAAAGAGGTTTTAAGCAAGGCGGAAATTTACTGGAACTCGGCGCCCGGCTTTGAAAAAGTCAAAGAGGTCGCTGAAAAGGTGATCAGGTGTGGCTGAGCAGCCGCTGCATGTTTTGATCAAAGAAGTGCCAGCAGTGGCAGGCAGGGTCAGCGTACGCGTAGAGAAAGGACGCGCCACTGTGCAGGTTGACTTCAGCGTAATGCAGGATCCAAGGTTCTTCGAGCGCTTCCTAAAGGGACGACCAGCGGTCTACGTGCCGCATGTGATGAGCAGAATCTGCGGAGTCTGCAGCGTAGCACACCTGACTTGCTCGATAAGCGCAGTGGAGAGAGCACTCGGCGTGGAGCCGAAGCCGGAGGTCCTAGCGCTGCGTGAGCTCGCCAAAGGCTTCGAGATCGTTCAGAACAATCTGGTGCACTTCCTGATGGCTCTCCCCGATTACGTGGAGAGCAGAGACGTGGTGCAGTTCTCGAAATCTCACCCGGAGCTTTTCACGAAGCTCATGGATCTCAATAGGAGGGTTCTTAATGCGTACAGGAGAATCTGTGGGCGTTTCATCCACACCCCCAGCTTGGGCGTGGCGAGCCACAACAAGCCGATTACAAGGCGGGAGCTAGAGTACGTCGGGAAGGAGATGTCCCGCGTCTCCGGGGAGCTTACCGACCTAGCCAGCAGCCTCGCCGATGTCTGGAGCCCAGTAGCGCAGGGCTTCAAAGATCCTGCCCCCAACTTCTGCGCATTAAATTCTTCGGGGAGGGTGTACCCAATGTTTGCCAGAGAACTGCTGTTCTCCGACGGTCTGGTTGTGAGCGCTGAGAGGTATGGAGAGGTTATCGAGGAGCACAAGCCAATTCACTCGAATGCGAAAATCGCTCTCTACAGGGGGAGGCCCTTTTACGTAGGCTCCAGAGCTAGGCTGCAAGCCCACTCATCTTTGCTAACAGATGAAGCCCGAAGCCTTATTAGAACTCTAGCCGTGGACTTCACGAATCCGTTCGACAACGTAAAGGCACAGTACGTGGAGGCTGCATACCTTTCCGCCCTGCTAGCGGAGAAGGCTTTAGAGCTTGCAAGCCAGCTTAAAAGCGGGGTTGCTCACTTCCACGTGGATAAGGTTCCCTGCGCCAACGGCGAGGGGGTGGGGTTGGCGGAGGCTCCCAGAGGTGTGCTGATCCATCACTACAGGATCAGGGACGGCAAGCTTGAGTGCGCAAATGTGATTACTCCAACTGTAATGAATGCTAGGCACATTGAGGTTGTGGGGGAGGCTCTTGTGCCCTGGGCGCTGAGCAGGGAGGCTAGTGAGGCGCAAGTGAGGGGGCTTGTCGCTGCTTTAGTTCGAGCTTACGACCCCTGCCTGCCGTGCTCGGTCCATTGAGGTGGTTAAGTTGAGGGTTGCATTCTTCGGTTTTGGATCCTGCGAGGGGTGCCGGTACAGGGTAGTTAACGAGCTGCACAAGCTAACAAGCGTAGGTGGTATTGAGATCATGAGAGAGCCACTCTTAGGCTTATCACCGGATGCTGAATACGATGTAGCGGTCATAGAGGGCGCTGTTGGCACGCGCGACTTCGAAGAAGTGAGGAAGATTAGGGAGAGAGCAAGGCTAGTGGTAGCCCTGGGTAGCTGTGCGATGCTTGGTGGGGTCTCGTCTCTAGGCTACAGGCTCGGCTTACGAGTCGAGGAGTACGTAAAGGACGGTTACACAGATGCCCTACCCATCCACCAAGTGATCAGGGTTGACAGCTATGTCAGGGGGTGCCCTGCCAGCGTGGACGAGTTAGTGCGCGTACTGAAGAACCTAGCAGCCGGGTTCCCGCCATCCAGGTACGAGCGACGCTTCAAGTACGAGAGGACTACCGACATCTTGCTAGACGATGGTTTCCTAAGGCTAGATGCTGGCAAGTGCATTGTGTGTGGTAGGTGCGTGGATGTGTGTGCCCAACTGGGCGTTTATGCTCTTACGCAAGCATTTAGGAGCTACTCCGTGATTGTGACCACACCGATGCAGCTGCCATTCCTCGAGGCTGGCTGTATAAGGTGCGGTCTCTGCACTGCTTACTGCCCAGTCTCGGCGCTCACATACAGGAGCGACGTCGAGGAGGCACTTAAACTGGCTGAGCATAGTGGAAGGGTTGTTGCTGAGCGCTTAGCTCTGGAAGCCGCTGCCGATGTCCTGGGAGTAAAACCAGGCCAGGTTGCATCACTGCTTAGGGAGCTGGGCTTCAGTGAAATTGAGGTTGTAGACCCCCTAGCATTGGCATCCGGTGCGGGGGGCTTAATCCCCCTTAGCGCAGCGGAGGAGAGGTGGGTTAGGCAGAGAATCCCCGAGGCGTCCAAGCTCCTAAGGCCCCATGTGAGACTTCCTGCTGCTAAGGACACGGTGGTCATCACTGCGTGCCTAGCCCGGAAGGAGGACCATGCGCCTACGATCACCGTCCACGAGCTTGTTGAAGTCGCGAAGGGGTCTAGAGTCGTGTTGGAAGATTTGCCGGACGAGCCACTGAGGTCAGCTCCTGTAGGTGGTGTAGAGGTTGCGGTGGGGCCGGGGGAATGCAGAGCTGCTGTAGAAAGCTACGTGAAAAATCCCTCAGGTACGATAGTCCTACAAATATGCCCAGGCGGCTGTGCACGAGGCTCGGGGATGACCTACAAACTGCTGTGCCCATGATGGGGGCACGTTGAAGTCTCAAGGGACCGTCGCTACTAGCACGTGCTTGTCCCAGAAATACAGGAGGCTGTCAACCCTGAACCCAACAGCCCTGGAGACCTCTCCGTGGACCTCGACCCCGTCGATGTTCAGCTTTGTTACAACTCCATCGAAGTCCAGTATGGGCAATAAACCATGCATACTCTCACTACTCCAAGCATTCCGCTAGCTGTGCGGCTCAACGTTGATCTCGTTTTTCGCATGAAAGGGTTATCTATTCGAAAGGGTTTTTAAACTGTACTAGCTTCTACTGGTGCCGTGTCTAGGCTGAATGAGACGTGGGTCTACGCCTCCATACTCCACTTTATGAACGACTTTGCAACAGCACTCGTACCGGCGATAGTGCTGACCTTGAGGAGTGAATTCTCGCTGAGCTACGCTGACCAGGGCTTACTCGTGACCATGCCAACGCTAGTCGCAGTCCTGCTACAAACGTTCACGGGGCATCTCGCCGACAGGGTTCACGCGTCAAGGATCATTCTGGCCTGCTCGATGCTGCTGGGCTTTGGAACTGCCCTGATGGGGCTGTCGCATAGCTATGGTCAACCTTAATCTCGGCATGCATCGTTGGTTTAGGGGCATCATTCACGCATCCCACGATATACTCGGTAACTAGTAGCCAGTATGCTGGCTTAGAGGGGAGGTATCTGGGCTTCGTGAGCGCAGCTGGGGACGTGTCACTTCCAGTGGTCTTTGCAGCGACCCAGGCCTTAGCCGGGGTAACTGGCTGGAGGGTTTTAATGCTCTGCTACGGCTTATTGACTGTTTCAATAGGCGTAGCCCTGTACAAGGCTTCATCGAAAACCACCATGATTAAGAGGGCTGGAGGCGGGGCCGCTCCAGGCTGCAGGATGGTAAAGCAGCTGGTGAAGCCGCTGGTTGTTCTGGGCTTGGTTTCGTCGTGCCACAGGGTAGTACTAGCCTTTACAACAACATACCTAAACCGCATCGGCTTGAGTGCTGAGTTGGCAAACTATGTCTTTGCCGCAATTCTCTCCGTGGGCGTGATGGGTCCCGTGTTGACTGGAGTGCTGTTAAAGAGTGGAAGAGAAATGAGGGCCGTCGCATTGGAGATGGCTGTGATATCAGCGCTATCCGTATCAGTGGCGGCAACTTCGAACCCAGCACTAGCATCAGTACTACTAGTCCCAGTGGGAGTGCTGATCCTGAGCGCGTGGCCGCCGGTATACTCTACGATATCTAGGAGTTCACCTAGAGAGCACATGGGCTTAACGTACGGCGCCTCACTAACATTCGCGTGGGCATTCGGGTCGGCGTGGCCGTACATAGCTGGGATCATAGCGGACGCCTACGGCATAAGCACAGCATACCTGCTGGTAGCAGCGTTATTGGTTACGGCTGCTGTAATAGCCACCACCGCACGATGAGGAATAGTAAGCCCTGTCCAGTAATCCGCATGCCGCTTGGCGCGCTCACTTACCAAAGTACTTTTTCACGATCTTATCAACACTTTCCTTGACTTTCAGGTACTCCTCTAAAACATCTACATCCTCGTCCTCTAATTCTACACTGCCTAGGGCAATGCATTCAACTACCCTGTTACTAGGCAGCTCTAAGCCTTTATATCTGTCCTCCTCGGTTTTAAATACGTACCCAGCTTCATTAAAAGCGATTTTAAGCTCAGGAATGAATATTTCCTCAATGTACCTGTATAAGCCATGCGTCCAATTCAAGACGGATTCCACAACTGGAAGCCTATACTTGATGCCGCGAACCATGCCAATATCGCTTAAAAAAGAGGTTCACAAGCATTTAAACTTGCCTCCTTAATGAAGATACAGCGCGAGCATCGTTCTTATCACGCTTAAGCTGTGCGCACCATAGAGACCACTCCATGAAGCTGCACGTAGCGCCGTGCCGCTGCAGTAAAGCAAGCGCGCGCTCGAGCTCGGGGGCGTCAGGATCGCAAGCGAAGCCGTGGGCAACGAGGGGAGGCTCGTCAGCGCCATCGAGACCACCCTGGTGAGAGCAGCGCCGAGAGCCGGCACGCGGAGGCGGAGGAGCGGGAGGAGGAGTTAACCATATAAAAGGGGTCCTAAAATATTATTTCTGAGTGCACAGCAGAGCCCCTCTGGGGCGCGTGAAGCCGCGCTGGGAGCGGCTGCGCAACACGAGCGCATCCACACCCAGCAGAGCGCGCGGCTTAGAGTGGGACAGGGACAAAGGTGCGTTGTACAACCTCGCCTACAGCTACTTCGCGCGCATGATAAGAGAAGAATGCGACTACACGGCGATGGCTGCGAGGGTCCTCGAAGCCTTCCGGGAGTGGCTGGTGAAGCACCCGAGCATCCTGCAGTACTAGCCGCTCCCCTGGGAGAAAGCCGCTCAGCGGCAACTACTCCAGGTGCTCCCGCGCGCGGGACCGATGAGGGAATGAGGCTCCGTGAGGAGTAGACCCCATGACACCCCGAGCACCCCAGGGCAACAACTGGGGCGCGGTGAGGGGACCCCGACTAAAAAATGACGGGCGCTATGAGGATGCGCGCGCATGCTCACCACCCGGTGAAAACTTAATAAGCTCCGCAACTATACTTTGAGCAGGTGTGTCGAGGCATGGATGATGTGCTCAGCACCGCTGTGATTCTACTCTCAATAGCTTCTTCGTCAGCCAGCCTAGGATACTGGCTTGCAAAACAGTTTGGAAAAATCGACGCTAGGTTCAAAGAGGTGGAGGCGAGGCTGGGAGCCCATGATGCCAGGCTGGGAAGCCTCGAGACTACTGTGAGGAGCGTGGATGCCAGGCTTCAGGGGGTGGAGGCGAAGCTAGGAGCCAATGATGCCAGGCTGGGAATCGTTGAAGCTGCTGTGAAGGGGATTGATGCCAGATTGGGGAGCGTGGAGAACAGGCTTACAGGTGTTGAGACGACTTTAGGAGATGTGAATGCTAGGTTGAAGAGCGTGGAGAATAGGCTTACAGGTGTTGAGACGACTGTGAAGGGGATTGATGCCAGATTGGGGAGCGTGGAGAACAGGCTTACAGGTGTTGAGACGGATGTTAAAGATATTTACGCTAGGCTGGGAAGCCTCGAGACTACTGTGAGGAGCGTGGATGCCAGGCTTCAGGGGGTGGATGGGAAAATTGATGGGGTAAGGGCTAGGCTCGACAGGCTTGAGAGGGGAATCTTTAGCTTTAATGAACTCCTCCTGAAGGTCTTGGAGGAGAAGGGCGTGGTTAGCAGGACCGAGGCGATAACGCTTCTAGTCGCTCTCCAGGGAATGATCCCTGGATCGAGGTCGAAGTACTACACTAAAGAGGTTGAGAACAGGCTTAGGGAGCTGCTGAGCAAGGACCCCGACACTTTCACCATGGATGATATTAGGGAGTTCGAGGATATAGCTGAAATAATGGAGAAGGAGTACATGGTGTCCGGGAGAAAAGAGCTCATCGACTACGCCGCTAAGCTCAGAATCGCAGCCCTAGTCTTCAAGATAGTCTTCGTGGAGCCCAAAATGAGGAAACTCCAGGAATGGCCACTAAGCCCCTAGCGCTCATGGATAAATTGCCGGGCTAAAAATCCCTTAGAAAGCACTGGGCGAGCACGAGCATACATGCATAGGGCTAATGTAGCTTAATACGCAATCGACGAGGCTTTACCTCGTCTTACCCTTTCCATAGGATTCTGCTTATGAACGTGCAGGAGAAATACATGACTGGGAAATTTAGAGCGGTCGTGAGGCATTAGAGCAATCTCTGGAGATTCTATATGGGGAATTTTTATTCGCCTTATTGGCGTATTAGGCGAAAGCCTTTTAGCGTGGCAGTGGGAGTAATAATCTCAGAAGGGATAAGGAGGAATGGCTAAAGGCTTGAAGAGCGAGGCTTCTAGATGGTTTGACGAGACTGTATGGCGCACGAGGAGGAGGCGCCCCTTCGAGAAGAGGAAGAGACAGAGGGACCAAACCTTCGCGAACACGGCAGCGCACCTTAAAAAACGAGGCGTGCACGCGCAACATTAGCATCGTATTCGTCGGCTACCCTTGGGGCATCGCGCATGAGAAGCCAGGCAAAGGTAATACAAGCATGTGGTCTCAGCGAAAGCTATTGCTGAGGCTCGCAACGACCCTCGAGAACGCAGGCATCGCCGTGTTTGCAGTCAGTGAGGACAACACCTCGAAGGAATGCGCCTACCACAAGGTGGAGGTTCGGAGGAAGCCTAGGGGGCTCATCCACTGCCCCCGTGAGCACACGCTGCACGCGGACGTGAACGCCGCACTAAACATCATGGCAAGGGGCTGGAGGCGCTGGGAATCAAGGCAGAGCTACCAAGCACGATCACAAACGAAAAGCTTTATAACCACACCAAGCGGGGTAATACCAGTAAAACCATAACCCCGCGGTAAGGCAGGGTAACGGGTGGCGCGCGTAGCGCGCTGAACCAATAGTGAAGCAGCTCGCTAACAGGTATAGGCTTTACGGAGTCGTTCTCTCCGGCTCGAGGGCGAGGGGGGACTATAAGCCATGGAGCGGCTACGACCTCCTAATCATCGGCGCCTTCGAGGAGCCATACCTAGAAAGGCTAGCCAAAATACTGGGTGCACTTAAAGACACAAGCCTCCCCGTGGAGCCTCACCCCTACACCCTCGCGCGCGCTATCCGTGAGGAGGGTTGCTGAAAATTCCAGGCTTTTGCTCTAGCAGAAGAGTGACTAGGCTAAGACAAGAGAGAAGTTTCTGGGTGATCATTGCTATAATTGCTCTATCATCTTCACCAGGCTTAGTAGATTGCAGCCGGAGTTCCTGTTGAAAAGTATGCACTCTATTCCTAGAGGTTTGCAAGCTGATATATTTCTCCTGGAGTCATCTACCAAAATTATCTTTTCAGCGCCAATCTCCCTGTTCACCACGTACTGAACCTGCCTAAACTTGCTCCCAAAGTCCTCCCTGCCTAGGATTTCCCTAAAGTAGCCCCTTAAACCATTCTTCTCGAGAAATAGGTAAAGCGCCTTTTTTTGACTGGAGAGAAGCTATATACACCTTTCCCTTAAATGCGTTGAGCGCCTTCTCAACATCCTCGTAGGGCTTAGCCCTTAGAGCTTCTTCTACTTCGTACTTTCCGACCACCCCGCTAGCCACATGGAAAAGCTCTGTGCCGAAGTACTTGTCCCAGAAATCCACTAAACTATTAACCTGAAAACCGACTGCCTTGGAGACCTCTTCACGTACCTTGACCCAGTCAATATCCAGCTTCGTTATAACACCATCAAAGTCCAATATGAGCACTAGTTCCCCCATTGAGGGCACCTTAAAGGATTTCATATAACCATCATATTGACCTCAACGACATTTTAAACAATTTAAAAATTTACCATCGAGAAAACATAGTTATTTTTCAAGCTATCCTCCAAACTTGATCCCTATACTTGAGTATGACACCACAGTCCATCTGCCTTATTAAGTAATGTTCCTCTGGGTAGAGATTTGTCTTCTCAATGTTCCAGCCAAGATCCTCGCTGAGGCCAAGCTTCACGTAAACATATGCAATGTTGTACTCGGGTTTTCCATAGGCTTTCGCCATAGCATATCCCCAGAGCGGTGCCGTTGTGTGCCACTTCCCGTCTACCTCTGTGACTTTAGGGCTTCCACTCGAATCTTCCCTCAAATCTACAGAGTAGAATCCATGAGGCTTTGGATTCAAAGCCTTAACAGCGGATATGCCGACTTTATTTACCTCGTCGTCATGTATGGTCTTTGCAACAGAGGGTGTACCAGTAATGCCTGTCAGGGAAATGTGTCTAAAGGGGTATTCAAGCCTCTCCCTGGCATATGATGTCACAAGGTCTCCATTCAGCCATAAAGAGTCAAAGACCAGGTCTCTGCCCGGCAAATACTCTTGCAGTATGAATTCGTCTATCCTCGCTCTCCCCTGAAGACTGTTCAGCTTAACCCACAGTTTGGCCTCCTCTGGCGTATTTACCTTCAGGCTCAGCCGCCCGCCTGCGCCGCTGATGGCTCTTATCCACAGCGGAGACCCCATCGAGCTGAAGGCTTCATCTATGTCTTCAAGAGCCTTTATATGATAAGTTTCTGGAACTGGCACGCCAGCTGATTTAAGCTTTTCATAGATATAGAATTTATCCGGCATAATGTCCTCGGGTCTAGGTAAATACAATTTCGCCCCTGCATCTTCAAACAGTTCCCGGTATTCTGACACAACTTTGGCCTCAGAGCTTGGATGCGGATGCAAGAATTCCAAGTCATATTCACCTATTAGTTTAAGCAAAGACGGTATAAAGCTCTCATCATCATGCCTGGGAGTCCTAAACTTTACATCCACCTCTGGAAACTCTATATGGTAAACATTATGCTCAGTGCCAACGATGAAGAACTCCTCACCGCACTGTGCTCGAGCCAGCCTAAGGCTTCTAACAAAGTTTACGCCCCCTATGCCCCCAACGCCCGTCACAAGGAGCCTCTTCAAGCATGATCCCCCGAAATAAGCTTGTAAGCATCAATCATCCTCATTATTTCAACGTCATCTCTCGAATGCAACAGCTCAAGGATCTTTGGGTAAATCCTCCCACCCTTCATGTGGATTGAGGAATCGTGCCAAAGTATAGTTATGAATCCACTACTAAACCCGAGGTTTATGGCCTTCTCTATATAGCTTAAAACCTTATTTTCGGGTACCCTCATGTAAGTGAATAAGTAAGCATCCATAACAGTTACGGGGAACTCTAAAACCCCTCCAGCATAAAAGAAGCGCGCGCCTACTACAGGCTAAGAGAGCTCGGCATAAAGATCTACTACGTGACGCCCCCAGAAGGCAAAAAGACAATGACCCTCCAAGAAGCAATAGAAATGTTCCTAACAGGAAAAGCGGAGGAAGCTACAGGTCCACGAGAAGAAGACGAGGAACACCACTGAAAAACATTTCGATTTACCAATATTTTTATCTCTTTCTATACTCAACTAGAACTAAGATATGCCTATGGATCTCAGGATAATCGCTACTCCACATGTTGAACACTATACTCTAGGGCTTTACGGAGAACTAGTTAGAAGAACGCAAGTAACACTCGTCAGTCTCCAAAAATACGATATACCCGCAAAGCAAATAATTGTCCCGCGCGTTCCCCTGCCAGGGAAGCGTACAGCTCTCAGAAATCTTGTCCTAAGGTGGATATCAAAAAACTACGATATCATACACGTAAACAGCTCCCTTGACGGTGTTGCAGTAAAAAACCTAGACAGAGTAGTTGTCACTGAGCACGGCTTTCCTGACCCCTCTGTCGAGGAAGGGAGAGGAAAAAAGCTCTATCAGCATGAACAAGAAAGCCTCATAAAGCTTTCAGAGAACGGGGTACCAATAGTTGCAATAAGCCACTTCACAGCAAGCGAAATAAAGGAAAAGCTTGGAATCAAGGTTTCAAACGTGATCTATCACGGGGTTCTCGACATTTTTAGGGCTAAGACGCCAAGAAAAGCACCAGGAGTACACATAGTCTTGTGGAATTCTAGACTCATCAGATTCAAGGAGCCCTTCGTCTTGTTAGATGCAGTCCATAAACTCAAAAACAAGCAAGGATTCCTTGTCCGCATAAGGGGAGACGGCCCTATAAGAGGGGAAATAGCCGAATACATTAAAAGGGAAAACATGAGCGACCTTGTCTCGTTTGTTGATCCAGTCCCCTTCCACCAATTACCCAGCATTTATAAAAGTGCCTCGATATATGTTCACACGTGTTCCCGCGAGCCTTTTGGTCTAGCAGTCCTAGAAGCCATGGCCTCCGGCCTGCCCGTAATTGTACCTAGGAGTGGCGGGGCCTATGAAGTTGCAGGCGACGCGGCTCTAGCCTTCAATCCAGGAGACAGCTATGACCTGGCAGAAAAACTAGAGGCATTAATAGAGGACCCAGAACTATACGAGAAAATGTCTGAGAAAAGCCTCAAGAGGGCCTCAGAGTTTTCGTGGGAGAAAGCCGCAGAAGACTATCTTGCGTCTTTTGACAAAGTTATTTCTCAGTAAAGAATAATAAGCACAGAAACAAAGTTGCTTAGAAGCTCCGTGGAATGGGAAAGCTATCCATTAGTTACAGTAGGGATAATAACACTTAACAGAGAATGGTCGATAGAGACGGTACTACAGGCACTCAAGAAACAGACTTATCCCCATGAAAAAATATTTGTTCTCCTAGTCGACGGGGGAAGCAGGGATAAAACAGTCGACAAAGCTAGGGCAATTCTTCAGTCCTTGGACTTCTACGGCTATAAAGTAATTGTAGAGAAAAGCAATATACCGGAGGCGAGGAACATCTGCATAGAAAACATGACTGGACAAATGCTTTTCTTCCTGGACAGTGACGTACTAATAGAGCCAGCGGCCTTAGAGAAACTTGTAAAAGCCTTACTAATCTGTGGATGCGAGATAGTCTCAGCCAACTGCAGGTCAATAATTGTCGAGGACACCAGTAAAATCAGGAGCCTCCCACCAGAGCTAGAAAAAGCAAACCAAGAGGAAAAGGAGATTGTAGAAGTGCCCTCGGTGGCGATGGGCCACACGCTTATCAAGAGAGAGGTACTTGAAAAAGTAAGATTCGACAATTCACTCAACTTTGGCGAGGACGCTGATTTCTGCATTAAAGCTAGGGAGAAAGGCTTCCACGTGTGCCTGCACAGGGGAGCTGCTGCTCTAGATGTAAATGTGGGCGCAGGCAAGCTAAGCGACATCTATGTCTACTCTCCGATAATGCCTCAGATAAGGAGCCTTAAAAAGAGGGCTAAGGCAAAAACATTCGGGCTAGGCTTCAGAGTTACACCCATCGATGTAGCTAAATACTTCCTACAAAACAAGAGATACTTATTCTACCTAAGCTACATCGTTACTATTCCACTCTTCATATGGGGGCTCAGCGTAGGAAACATATACTTAGCTTCCCTTTTACCTTTAGAGCTATTCGTATACATTTCTTTACAAGCTAAGCGCAGAGGTCTAAGAGGCGCTCTAAGGGCAACCCTCCTAAGTCTATTTGTAGGTCTACCTCTATCCCTCCTTATGCTGGCATATTCAGTCAAAGGAATGCCCCAGGCGAAGCCTTTTTACCAATACAAACCTATACATTGCAGGCTTACCTGAACTGGTGAATAGATGAAAATCTTGATGATTACCCCAAAAATAAGCGGTATAGGTGGAGTCGCGGCGCATGTCTCTAAGCTGGTACAGTTCCTGGCTAAGGACGGGCACGACGTCGAAGTCGTTGCAAGCGAAAACACGCCCATCGTCCCAGTTAAGGGGTTAATGAATCCGAGCTTTGCAGTCACGTCAGCGTCAAAGGCTATCTATAAGCGTCTAAAAGGAGAGAAATTCGACATAGTTCACGCACACAACATTCCTTCAGCCCTTGCAATGAGGGTCTCGAGCGGGTATAGGGTACTCACACTCCACGGTGTATACTCGGAGCAAATAGGCTACCTACACGGATCAGTCTTGGGCAGGCTAAGCAGGCTAGCAGAGAAACAGGCACTTAGATGGGCAAACACTGTGACAGCGGTCTCAAGCAGGGTAGCAGAATACTACTCTAGGCAAGGCTTCAGAGTAGTTTACATACCAAACGCCATAGACCTAGAAGACTTACCAGAAGAGCCGAAACGCTTCCACGACCAACAGATTGTCTACAACGGCAGGCTATCCCGCGAAAAAGGCGTCGACATCCTACTCGAAGCATTCCTCAACTCAGACCTCAAAGCAAAACTAGTACTCATAGGCAGTGGACCCCTTGAGGAAAAACTCCGAGAAATGGCAAGAAACAACGATAGAGTAATCTTCACTGGACAGCTCCCAAGACAAGAAGCACTAAAAATAGTAAAAGGCTCAGATGTTTTCGTTCTTCCATCCTTACACGAGGGGCTGAGCACAGCACTTCTGGAAGCAATGGCAATGGGAATCCCTGTAGTCGCAACAAGGGTTGGCGGAAACACAGAACTGATCACGGACAGAGAAACGGGACTTCTTGTAGACCCAACTCCTCAAGAAATAATAAAAGCTGTATCCATGCTACTCCAAGACAAACAATGCGCTAAGATCCTTTCTGAAAAAGCTTATCAAAAAGTCCTAGAGCAATACAACTGGCAAGTAGTTTATAAAAAATATAGGTCTCTCTATTTTAACTCAGATTCACAAAAATAGGATCTTAATATTCTAAATTCACAGAGTCTCTGCAACCTCCCTAAGTGCTTTTTTGAAAAAGTATCCGCTCCTTATCTTCTTCGCAAGTTCTAGAATATTATCCCTCTTTCTATTATAGTCCTTCTCATTTAAATTTTCAAGAAAATCGTTTAGTTCCTCTATAGATGAAAAAACCCACCCAATGTTGTACTTCTCAACAATTTCTGCTGGGTAAATGAGGTTAGACATCGTTATTATTGGAAGACCTGATACCACATATGTTGAAAACTTCATGCTAGTCCCGAAAAGCATGTAAACGGCGAAATCTTTTGGATAAGCAAGCAGACCAAAGTCTGCTGTTGAGATTTTTAAAGACAGAGAATTTTCATCCAAAATTAATCCTTTGTATCTCAAATTTGTCGGCTTTTCCGATAGGTGACCATATCCATAAATAGAGAAAACAGCATTTTTTATCTGCCCAATATTTCCAGGAAACTCTTTAAAGTTAGACAAATTTCCAATCCATACTATTTCACTTGGAAAATTGAGCTTCTTGTCTCGCGGCGGCATAAACTCGACAAAGTCGTCGAGCAACTGGAACTCAAAAATCCGTTCCCTATCCACGCCATAAACATCTTCAAGAA